>SLLP01000206.1 GCA_007133995.1 Balneolales bacterium | reverse complement strand
TTTCGCTATGAGTCAGAGAAGGTCAATATTTTTAGAATCGAGAAGCACTACGATCGCTTTCGGCGTTCCTGCGAACGGGTGTGTATACCTGAAGTACCCGAGGAAGTCTTTAAGGAGGGAATGGTGGAACTCGTTCGTACCGATCGCGAATGGGTTCCGAGGAACAAGTATAAGTCACTTTATATACGGCCAATTGTATTTGCGACAGACCAGACTCTTGGCTTGCGCGCATCCCGAAATTATCGCTTTTACATCATTTGCAGTCCGGTTGGCAACTACTACTCTGAAGGTATTAAACCAATACGTCTTACCACTATGCCAAAATATGTGCGAGCCGTTCTTGGTGGTGTTGGTGACGTTAAGGTGCCGGGAAATTATGCGGCAAGCCTTCAGCCTACCACCAAAGCTCAGCAAATGGGTTACACGCAGGTGTTATGGCTTGACGCAGTAGAACACAGATTTGTAGAAGAGGTAGGAAGCATGAATATCTTTTTTGTAATAGGGGACACACTGATCACGCCACCGCTCAACGGAAGTATACTGCCGGGTATCACTCGCAACAGTATTCTGGAGCTGGCTAAAGCCGAAGGCCTTAAATATGAAGAGCGACCCGTATCTATTGAACAGCTTGCTTCATTGCATAACAAAGGCCAGGTAAAAGAGATATTCGGAGCCGGTACGGCGGCAGTAATTTCACCTGTTGGCTCAATACATCATGAAGAATATGAAATCACTATTGCAGCTGATGAGATGGGGCCGGTCGCCCGATGGTTTTATGAAAAAATTACAGGTATACAACACGGCGAAGTGGCGGACCCTGATTCCTGGTGTACTGTAATATAACTTACTCTAAGTGTATTGAAACTAAATTACTCTCATCATTTTAATCTCAGTTTTCATGAAGGCATATCTTGATTTGGTCGAGCGTGTGCTTCAAAAAGGCACCAGAAAGGAGAATCGCACTGGAATTGATACGATCTCATCCTTTGCCGAGTTCTACAAAGTTAACTTGCAGGATGGGTATCCGTTATTAACCACAAAAAAAGTTCCATTTCGATCCGTTATACTTGAATTGCTCTGGTATCTCAGGGGTGAAGATCATATTCGCTGGCTTCGAGATGAAAATGACTGTCACATCTGGGATGCATGGGCAGATGAAAACGGATATGTCGGACCAATTTATCCGGTTATGTGGAGACGCTTTCCTTATCTTGACGAGGAGATGGTCGATTTGGAAGGCGATGCGGGCATGTTAAAAAAGATGGCTCACTATAAAAAAGAGCACGATCAGATTCGTAATGCTATTGATCTGCTTCGCTCCGATCCACACAGCAGACGCATTGTGGTTAATGCCTGGCATCCAGGCCTTCTGGACAAAATGGCACTTCCACCATGTCATGTCATGTTCATTTTTAATGTCTCTGAGGGAAAGTTGAATTGCCACTTAACCCAGCGTTCGGGTGACATAGCATTGGGGATTCCTTTTAATCTGGCTTGTTATTCCGCACTGACCATTGCTATGGCAAAATTAACCGGACTCGAACCCGGTGAGTTTGCTCATACCATCGTGGATGCACATATCTATTTAAACCACATAGAGGGCCTTCAGGAGCAGCTTGCGCGTGAACCTCGTACCCTCCCAAAGCTGGAGATTGAAGCGAAAGACATTGATGAACTTGCTCTGGAAGATTTCAGACTCCTCGATTATAATCCCCATCCCAGAATTTCTTTTGACGTAGCTGTTTAAATCCATACGATAGGATACCATGGTTATCAGCATGATCGCTGCACATGACCCTGATCTGGTCATTGGAAGAGACGGAAAGCTTCCCTGGCATATCCCGGAAGATCTGGCTCATTTCAAGAGCAGAACGAAAAATCATCCTGTTATCATGGGCCGGGGGGTCTTTGAGGAATTGGGCGAAAAACCGCTGCCAAACAGGCGCAATATTGTTCTTTCAAGAAGCAAAACATATGGTCATGTTGAAGTCTGCCGAAGCGAAGAGGAGGTACTGAGACTTCTTAACGATGAAGAAAAGATCTATATCATTGGTGGAGAACAGATTTACAGGATGTTTTACGCGGTCTGCACACGACTGGAGATTACGGTCGTCCATGAACATTATAACGGTGACACCTTTTTTCCAGAATATCGGAATGACATCGGAAAACTTTGGAAAGAGGTTTTCAGACAGGATGAAAACGGACTCTCATTTGTTGATTACGAACGAATACGCTTTGAATGACAATATATTTATTTCTCGTTGTAATACAGCTTTTTGGTGGTGAATCTCAATCGGATGTGCCTTTAGTGGTGCCGCTAAATGAATATGAAAATAGTATTCTTGATTCAGGCGGCAAGCTGCTGAAAGAACAGGCGGCCCTTGACATACATTTTTACGAGCTGGATTTGACTATAGATCCCTTTGACAGCACAATAGGTGGAAGCGTGCTGATGCATTCCCGTGTTCTTCATGAAACGGATACGTATATAGCACATCTTGACACTGTGTTTGATGTACACCATGTTTACTACCACTCAGATGATACATCGGTCATGCTGCCTCTTGATTTTACACATGCTGACGGTCTTGTGATTGCACGGCTTCCGGAAGTGTCAGTGCCCGGTAGTGCACTTATGATTACAGTTATATATTCCGGGAGACCAAGAATGGCACCCAATCCACCATGGGAGGGCGGGTTCACCTGGTCATGGACCAATGACGGTAAACCCTGGATTGGCGTTTCCTGTCAGGTTAATGGTGCGGACATCTGGTGGCCGGTGAAAGATCATCCGTCTGACCGTCCGGATTCGGTATCCCTGAAATTTACCGTACCAGAATCCGTAACAGCCGTATCCAATGGTGTACTCAGATCAGTGGAACAGAGAAGTCAGGGCACGAATACATTTCACTGGTCGACCAATTATCCGATAAGCAATTATGCGGTCACCGTGAATATAGGTCCCTATGTTGAGCTTGAACGGAGTTACGAAAGCGTAACCGGGGAAACTTTCCCCATTCACTTCTGGGCACTGCCAGAACATAAAGACAAGGCTTATCAGCTGTTGGATCAAATTGAGCACCAGATGCGATTTCTGGAAGATCTTTTGGGACCATACCCCTATCAAAATGAAAAATACGGCGTGGTTGAAGCACCATTTTTCGGTATGGAGCACCAGACCATCATTGCATACGGTGCCGGTTACGAAAATGACACCGTATTTGATACAGATTCCGGTTTCGATGATCTGCACCATCATGAACTCTCCCATGAATGGTGGGGCAATTTTGTAACAGTTTATGATTGGAAGGACTTCTGGATTCATGAAGGATTCGGCACCTATATGCAACCATTGTACGCGGAACATTTGCACGGCAATGAGCAATATCGCTACTTCATGAAGCGCCTTTATCAAAGAATTTTAAACAACATCCCAATCGCACCGGGTGAAAGTCGAACCACCCGGGAAATGTTTGAGGGCAGGGATATCTACATGAAAGGAGCCTGGGTTCTCCACACGTTACGTAAACTCATCGGCGATGAAACCTTTTTTATGGCGTTGAGAGAAATGCTGTATCCTCATACAACGGAACAGCAGCACAAAGCCCTGGTTTCGGCACGCTTTACAGATACACAGGAATTTATCCGGACGGTTGAAAATTTAACAGGTCAGAAACTGGATTGGTTTTTCACTACTTATCTGAGATACAGTGATTTGCCAATCCTTGAAAAAAGATGGGACCATGATTCACTGATTTTGTCATGGTCCACACCATCCAATGACGAGTTTCCCATGCCGGTGGAGGTTTGTGATGGAAAGCACTGCACAACGGTAATACCTGATGGGAAAACACCACTCACTATACAATATTCAGATAAGCTGGTGATTGATCCCAACAACAAGGTTCTGCGCTCTAAACTGTATCACTAGTTTTGATCAATTGGTATTTATCATTCATTTGCTGCCGAAATCAGCAAGGCAGAACAAGTTTGTACACAAGACGGCAATCTATATGGCAATCTCAACTTTCAACAGGATATCTTTCCATTGCTGTACCCGTGTCGGGATTACCAATAACAAACGTAAATGGTGTTGACCAGTTGCCCGAAACTCCATAGAAGTCAATGGCCATTACACGGATCGTATATTCACCGGATTCAGGCAGAAGAGTGGAAAATTCATTTTTATGGTGAAGTGTTACCATGTGATGTTTTTTTTGTACCTGGTTTGGCAGCTTCTGATATATATGTACAAGATAATGGTCCGCCATAGGAATGGAAGACCATTGGAAAGCAACATGGTGCTTTTTTTTGGCAGCCGTGTCGATTATTGTATCAGTTTGTGCGACAATGGAGTCGAGAATTATGGGCTTCTCAGGCAGCGTTATAGAAGAATAGTTTGCCGTAGTGAACCTGCCCATTACACCGTTTCCTTGCTTTATTTCACAAGGCTTTCCCTGACAGCTCCACCAGACCGAGCCTTGCTTTGAAGCCAGTATCATACCGGATTCACCTCTGCAATGTACTCCGAAAGAGACGGGGGGTGGTTCTTCCGAATGATATATCGATTCATCGAAGCAGTGAAGTATTTCCGGGATGGAGGAAGTATGAGCATGATTTTCAAAGTGGAGCTCAGCACCTTTAAGGGTGATATGAGTTCCCTCTGGGTCGAAGCCAATCTTGGAGGATGGATACAGGATCAATATGCCATCCGGATGAAAATCGAGTATTGCAAAATGCCTGGCACATGTTTCGACAACATCACCAGGTAATAGTTTGGTGTCGGTCGTCACATCCAATTGCGCATCGTCCCGAATGACCTTGAGGCAGTTGTGAAAGTAAGAAATGTTCGCAAAGAAGGACTCACGCGTAATGATAGTGTCAGCCGCCATTTCTTGCGAAAAGGAATCATTATTAACAAATTTCAAAAAATCAGGTGTATCTGACAGGGGACTAACGTCCGGGTTTTCACCTGCATCGTTCAGATGAAACAGAGCAACTGCTAAGGAAAGTAATAATATGGCGGTCAGTCGGATGTACATGAAAAGGGGTTTATGCGGCATTCAGAGTCAGATTCTTCAAATGTACTACATAGTGTTTGATCACTGGTCGGGTTAGTGCCATAATGTGCCGGCTGTCGGATGCCTTGGAAAACTCTACCGCCACATCGTCGTTTTGCAAAATCCAGATGCCGTCACTTTGGTAAGTATAGGCTTCACTCTGACTATAATCATGAAAAAGATAACAATCAACCGTTTTCCGATCAGAAGGGAGGCCCATGGTTTCAAGTGAAATTGCAGTCTGTTTCCTCCATTTGGCAATCTGTTTATCCGTAGGCTTCTTGTCCATGAAGGTCGTACGAAAAAAATCACGACTCAAAAAACGCCTGCACAAATCACGCAAAACAGGATAATCAAAACTCTGCCAATATTTCAGATTCATCAGGATGTCATTGTCGTCAAGGTCCACAAAAGAATTCAGTATTTTATTACTTAATTTCTTTGAAGAAGTGTTCCCATTGCAAAAAAAGTACTCAAGTGCCGGTGAATTAAATGGAAGCTCTGCATTTTGATGCAAGAGATCTCGTACATGTTTTAAAATGGCAAGCAACAGTTTGTCTCCGGCCAGTACTGTTTTGTGAAGGTATACCTGCATATACATCAGTCTTCGGGCGACGATATAATTTTCTATGGCATAAATGCCTTTTTTATCGATGACGATGTTACCCTGGTGTACCCGCATGGTCCGGATGATACGATCGATGCCGACAGCACCTTCCTGAACTCCAGTGAACATGCTGTCGCGCCGAATATAATCGAGCCTGTCTATATCCAGCTGTGAAGAAATAAGTTGATGCAAAAATTTCTTGGGATAGCGATCCGTGAAAATTTCGATGGCCGTATCCAGACGTCCTTCAAACTGTCGGTTTAACTCTTCCATAAGCAGCAAGGTGAGCTGCTCGTGGTTGGTGTGTCGGATGATACACTTTTCGAGCGTATGCGAAAAGGGCCCGTGTCCGATATCATGAAGCAGAATTGCGACCAGAGTGCTTTCGAATTCTTTATGGGTGATCGTGGTATCTTTTTCCCGGAGATGGTTCAGCACTCGCTGCATGAGGCCTAAAGCGCCAAGTGCATGAGAGAACCTGGAATGCTCAGCGCCGGGAAATACCGTATTGGCGAGACCCAGCTGACGAATGCGACGCAATCGCTGTACATAAGGATGGTCCAGCAGGCGCAGGACAAGCCCTTTGGGTACATGAATAAACCCGTGTACAGGATCTGTGAAAATTTTGTATTGCGTTGATTTATCCATTACTATCTATTGTTCTGATACCTTTAGTCGGATGATCCGCACCTTTAGTTATAAAGTACTGAAATGGTCCGGGAAAATAACTATTATTTGACACCCAGAATAATGAATAGAGGAATTGTTATGACATTTGATAAAAGAACGGAAGAGTTTTTGGAAAACCTTTTGGTCACACCGAGTCCGACTGGTTTTGAAAAAGCCGGTCAGCAGGTCTGGCTGGACTATCTAAAACCGATTGCCGACGCCGTCGAAACAGATACATATGGATCTGCGGCTGCGCGGATTGAGGTGGATCCGAAAGCGATCACGGTTATGCTTGAGGCGCATTGCGATGAGATAGGCATGATTGTCCAGTATATCGATGAATCGGGGTTTGTTTACATTAATCGTGTGGGCGGAAGTGATCCGGGTATTGCCAGAGCCAGAAAAGTGTTTATCCACAGCCGGGACGGCATTGTAAGTGGCGTCATTGGCAATACAGCTATTCATCTTCAGGATCGCGAAAACAACAAGCTGCCCAAGTGGAGTGATCTTTTTATAGACATCGGCGCTTCGAACAGAGATGAGGCGCTTGGAATGATTCGTGTGGGGGATCCTGTAACTATTGCAGAGCAGTTTGAATACTTGTCGGATGAGCTTATCACGGGGCGGGCGCTGGATAATCGACTAGGCGGATTCGTCATTGCCAGAGTGATTGAAATATTGCGAATGAGAAAGAATGAGCTGAATGTAAATGTCATTGCACTGAATGCAGTTCAAGAGGAAGTTGGAGGATTTGGAGCGCGGATGATGGCCTATCGATATAATCCTGATGTAGCATTTGTCACGGATGTCACGCACGCCACTGACACCCCTTCAATAAATCACAAGCAGCACGGACTGGTTAAATTGGGTAAGGGACCGGTAATAAATCACGGGGGAGCAAATCATCCCGTTGTTCTCTCACACTTTGAAAAAATAGCCACCAAGATGGGCATGCAACTCCAGCGTGAAGCTTCGGGCTCCCGAACCGGTACCGATACAGACAGTATTTTTTATCAGAAAAAGGGGATACCCAGCGGATTGATCTCACTACCCCTGCGTTATATGCATAGCCCGGTAGAGTTGGCCTCATTGTCGGATGTAGAACAGCTCACGGACTTTATGGCTGAAACAGTGCTGGCGATGGAAAAGAATCAATCTTTTTCTCTTTTTGATTGATTACAGCTTGTTGCCCAATACCCACACCAAAAAAAAGCCAATTCGTTCAATCGAATTGGCTTTTTAAAAGTCATTGCTAAAGAACTGGTTGGTTCTTTTACTCCTTTTTATTGCTTTGGATATTCACACGGATTTCCTGTGACAATTTTTTAAGATCCTGGAGTAATTTTCTTGCGCGAGTTCCAGCAGTTTTGTTGCCCTTACTGTAGAACTTCTCCATATCCACCTCTAAATCATCAACCAAAGATTTTATTTCGTTGAATCTGTTCATGAATTGACTCCGTTAATTTTCAATTAAATTACATATTACAAGAAGACGTCTCGCCTCCGTTTGATGGAAGCTAAATATAAGCTATCCAAGATGTCAAGTAAAAATCGCCAATCTGTCGTTTTAAAAGCAGTTTTATTTTTATAAAAGCCAGAGGTTGCGGTAATTCAGTGATCATATGGACCCTATTGGTTGCAAGCCTTCGGTATCAGGAAGGTTTCCAAATGCTCTTAATGAGCTCAAAAAGCCGTTTTTGGGAGGTGGATTAAGGTCTTTTGGAATTTTACTTGTCAAGTCCGGACCCTGTCCGGTGCTGATTGCATCCTGCGTATTTTTTTTAAGAAATTTGAAATTATTGTCGTCATCAGCAGAAAAAATGATTACTGCATCCCGATTTAACTGTTCGCAGAGGGCTTCAGCAAGGGCATGCAGCTGCATTGAAACGATTTTCTGAACGTCTGCATCCCATACCAGATTTGAAAGCACGAGATGGGTGCCTGCCGGACGCTCTTCTATCCATCTGACATCAACAAGCAGCGAATCACCCGTTTTTTTTATAATATTTTTTTGATATCCATTTAAACCAATGCCGGCAACACCCTTGTCTGCAAGCAATGCTACAATTCTGTGGTTTAAATCCCGGGTACTTCTGATTGTGGCTTCTTCTCTCATAGTTCCGGTCTGAATAAGACGTTCAGTGTAGGCACTGTCTCCATGTAATATTATGCCGGAACATCCCACCTGTTGTGCCATGGCTTCAGAAAAAGATTTCATGAAAAGCGAATGATCGAGGCGTTCATAGTCGATAATTGCAATGTATTTCATCGTGGTACTTTTATTTTGAGTTAATACGCGAAAGATGTTGAGCTTTGAGTTGGTAGGGCAATAACTCAGAAACCTTGAGCCTTGAAAGTTCAAATTCATTGTGATGAAGCAGCATGGTCCCATTGCTCATGTGTTCAAGAAGAACCTGCCTGCAGGCACCACAAGGACTCACATAATCACTTTTTGGTGCATAAACATGAATATCGTGGAATTCTCGGGCACCAGATGCAAGTGCTTTCGCTATCGCTGTCCGCTCGGCGCAAAGTCCCTTCTGCCAGTCAGAAACCTCAATGTTGACACCGGAAAAGATGCCGGCATCAGTGATAAGAAGTGCTGCGACAGGGAATGAGGAATGCGGGATGATGCATCGGCATGTCAGTTCATCGAGTCGATACACACTGTTTCGAGTTTCGTCAGTCCGAAAAAAACGGTTCCTCTCGAAGCTATGATTCGATGCCAGGGTTTCGCATGACATGCCAAACTGTTCACACCAGAACGAGACAGGAGCAGTTCCACAAGCAACAAACTTCTGTTGATCACTCAATTCTGCAGCACTGTTCTTATTAACTGATTCTGGTGTTGCGGGGGGAGTTCCGGTTTCAGGTAGTAAAAGTGCGTCTGGTGAATCTCCTTCGCTAAGACATGCGAAGACAGCTGCCTGAACGGCTTCTATTGTAAGAGGAAAAGATATATTTTCGACTCGTACGCCCGGGTAATACGTACCTGTTTTGCCAATTATAATGCAAGCCTGTTTGATTCCGGAGTATGGAACATAACTTCGGAACAATAATTTACTCCAATTTATATTATGCATATCACCCCGGATTCTTATGGCCAATGAGACGTGAAAATTTCAGTATTGTATCCGTTACTCAAGGTTCTAGTTCTTGAATATGTTTAAACACCTTTGACTGAGAAGATAATGGGAATGTGGGAGGCCTTAGGGTGCCTTCCTTCCAAAGCAGGAACTGATCGCTGTAGTGATCGGAGAAAACATGCCCGGATTGTCCCGTACTCAATACCGAAACAAACATGTTTTCAGGTTGAAGCGTCATGATGCGCTTATTCGTTGTTATACCTGCCAGTCTGGTTCCGTGATTTTGGCTCAGATAAACGGCCTGGATTGAATGTGGAGATCCCGAGACAACAGCCCTGCCAGGTTTGAACAGGTTGCGTTCCGCAAGTCGTGCTGATTTGCTTGAGTGCTGAGTCTTATCAAAAAGAACATCTTGAAATGAGCCGTCAACAACCCGCTGCCACTGCCAGGTATGTGGTTCATTCCCATATTTGCCTGAGAGATACTGTATAGCTTCTGACATGCTTGTCAGAACCCACTCGCTGTATGAGTAAGGGTGACTGGCTGGCCATTTATCAGGATCTGATAAGACTGCAGCAACAACCGAAGACGGAATGTGCGGAGATTTGTATATCATCTCAATTTTCCTTTCATCAAGATAGCCGTGATACAGTTTTCTACCAGCATGAATTATGAAAAGCTGGAATAATGTAGCAGCTGTTTCATTTTGTCCAAACTCGTGATTCCAGTTTTGCAGATAAGGGAGAATAACTTCGATTCTGGAATCGTCACTATAATGCTTAAGATGAGACAGAATGAGTGGTGTAAGCCTTGCTGCAAAATGGGAGTAGGTATCCCTTTGCCATCTGGTCATTATGTCATTGGAGATACGATCATGTGGCGTTTGTAACAACAGTTCCTGCAATCTTTCAGAACGATCAAAAGGTGGAGAAAACAGACATCTGTGGCTGACCAGCTCTCTGGTTGATGCTGTTTCGGTAAGGGGGAAAACAGGTTGACCATCAGATCGAATCAAATCACTGAAAAATGCGCTTGCCGATGCAGTTGCAGATTCCGCTTCATTCTTTCGCAGACTCAGCGGATACCGGTCTGTAAAAACATTTCCTGCATGAAAACGTCCTGCCCGACCGTCCGAACTGGTAAATAGAATTTGAACAGCAGGAGAGGAGATGGAGGCGGTCAAGCTACGTAATTGCCTGGGGTCACTGACATGCATCAGGTCCATAAAAGAAGTGATATCAATTACATGTGAATGATATGCCCACTCAAAAGCCAGATATCGGTTTCTCTCTTCTGTGATGGCGACCACGGGACGGCCATTAGCTTTTCTCGTGATAATCTGTTTCTCACCTCCGTTCTTAAGTGAGAGGATGTGCCGGTTAATGGAAACATCTTCACTCAGCAGTGATAAGACCTCCGGATCGGTGTCCCAGTCAACGGGATGTGGCCGAGGTTCGGTAAACAGCGAATCAGTAAAAAAGTTGCCATCATCCATTTGTAATGGTTTCAAGGCCCATGCCATGGTTTCGTTCTGACCTGAAATCATCGCGGGGAACCCGGGTAAGGTCATACCAGCACTTCTTCCGCGGGCGCTTTCTATTACCAATTCGTAGCCCTGGTCCGGCACGTTCAGATGTGATTCTCCGGTTGTAAATAGCATACTGATTGGATAAGGGCTTTGACGCGACAAAGCCATGCCTGTCCCCGATAATCCTGTTACCATCGGTTTTACCGGCTCTGTGAAACCGAGGAATTCATCCATCAGCAGTTCATATGAGATTTCATCAAGCACCGGTTTTTCGGGACCAAATAAAACCTGATTCGGTGCATCCATTCCCGTGAGCGCACGGGTTACCTCATTATCCTGTAGAAAATGAAGTGAAGTAAATGCTGGTTTGGTCCAGAATGCCTGCTGATGCTCCCAGGACCACAGGATTTTTACGCCGACGGCATGCCAGGGCTCCCAGGTCACA
>SLLP01000073.1 GCA_007133995.1 Balneolales bacterium | reverse complement strand
GGATCGCGACGATCCTTGCCTGACGCCCAAATGAGCAGGAATTCACCGGGTGCAATCGCCACACCTTCCGGTATTACCCATCGAAACGGCCGTTCATAATCGTCCGACAAACCGTACCACCCCAGGGCGACCGTATCGCTGCCCGTATTATACAGCTCGACCCAGTCCTCATAATGCCCGTCCTCGTCAGCGATGGTGGAGTTGTTGGATGCCTGGATCTCGTTGATGACGACATGGAAGGCACTCGATGTCCCAGTGACATGTCCGATGGATTTGTTGCCGTCTGTTGTCGTATTTCCACTCCCTGAGATAACAGTGGACCCGCTTTCGATCAGGTCCTGCATACCGATGTAGGACAGGTCCTGCATATCGCTGTAGGACAGGGCCGGTATCGCAATGAAAAACATGCCCGGTAATATGTGTATCAAAATTATGCGTGATATCATGATTGACTTCCGATCAGGTCATCGTTGATATCAACATGGTTTGTGCCGTTTTTTCAGTTCAGCAACCAGGTCCTCCAGCTTCATCCCTTCTCCGGCAAGCAGCATCATCAGGTGGAAAAGCAGGTCGGAAGCTTCATAAGTGAGCTCCTCGTGTGAATTCTTTGCCGCTATCACCGTTTCCACGGCCTCCTCACCGACTTTCTGGGCCAGCTTGTCGCGTCCGGCACGGAACAACTTGCTGGTATAGGATCCTTCCGGAAGCTTCTCCTTGCGTTCATACAGCAGATCCTGAAGCTCGCTCAGAAAAGAGAGGTCATTGGCCGGTACTCCTGTATGGGAATCAGCCGTTTTTTCCACTGATGAGACATCGCTCCGGTTGCCGGCGTCATATGGGTACTCGTGAAAACAGGATGTCTCACCGGTATGGCATGTGGGTCCGACCGGCTTCGCCTCAACCAGAAGCGCGTCATTGTCACAATCCTTCTGGATGCGCACCACCTTCAGCACGTTTCCCGACGACTCCCCTTTCATCCAGAGTCTCTGCTTGGAACGGCTGTAGAAAGTGACGTTGCCCGAATCAAGT
The DNA here is from genome assembly GCA_007133995.1 of Balneolales bacterium. Taxonomy (GTDB): domain Bacteria; phylum Bacteroidota; class Rhodothermia; order Balneolales; family Natronogracilivirgulaceae; genus SKNL01. The sequence goes on along the minus strand of SLLP01000073.1, from coordinate 1,887 downwards.
GTCGCCTGCACAGCCTCTCGGTTCATATAGCCAAGCATGAGCACCTGGTGGTTAGATGTGTCTTGAATGACGGCAGGCACGAGTCCGTCCGCCGGATTGAAAACGATGTCGTCAATGGAAAGCATAAAATGGAAAATGAGTGAATGTTGAAAAAAAGAGTGGTTGTTGATGTTGCGCGGCGCTCATGCATAAGCATGGTATAAAATCAAAAAGATAACATTTTTGACCGAAAATCAACTCCGGAGGTCACCGGAACGCGGAAATCTGCCTTCGCATATCTGCCTTCCAATATCCATGAATCAGAGTCTTACCGGAATGCCGGCGTCGTGCATGGACTGTTTCAGGTCCGTGATCTCAATCTCCCGGAAGTGGAAGATGCTGGCAGCAAGAACCGCATCCGCTTTGCCCCTGGTGACCGCATCAATGCAGTGCTCATTGGTGCCTGCGCCGCCGCTTGCAATAAGGGGAACACGCACCGTGTCCGAAATGCGGGAGAGCAGTTCATTGTCAAAACCCGATTTTGTGCCGTCCCTGTCCATGCTGGTCAGCAAAATCTCACCGGCACCCCGCCCGGCCGCCTCCCGGCACCAGTCGATGGCATCCATCCCGGTATCTTTCTGTCCGGCATTGACGTATACGTTCCACGAGTCGCCGGTCCGCTTGGCGTCAACCGCCGCCACGATACATTGCGACCCGAACCGGTCAGCCGCCCGTGTGATGAGCTCCGGATCCCGGACGATGCTGCTGTTCAGTGACACCTTGTCCGCCCCGGCCAGCAGGAGCTCGGCGATCTCCTCCACGCTTCGGATGCCTCCGCCGACGGTGAAGGGAATCCGGATGTGGCCGGCGATATCGCGCACCATCTGTACCAGCGTCTTCCGTTTTTCATTGGTTGCGGTAATGTCCAGAAAGACCAGCTCATCCGCCCCTTCTTCCGAATAGCGACCGGCCAGTTCCACAGGATCACCCGCATCCACCAGGCCGACAAAGTTGACGCCCTTGACCGTACGGCCGTTTTTAATATCAAGACAGGGGATAATACGTTTTGCTAACAAAATGCTTTTTTTATGACTTTTTTAAAATACCGTGCGTTAGATACTCAATAAACGGGCATCACGCAGGTTTTTGCATCGTCAATAATAAACAAATTGAGACTCACTGACCACCACACAATTACGGAGATTCACATGAGGAGACAAAACAAGCATATGGGGGCTGCAGGCAGTCTTCTAATGCAGCAGACTTCTACCGTCATCATGTTCATGATTCTGCTGATACCGGCTTACCTGGCAGCACAGGCTCCGGATCGCAATGATCTGGATCTGACAATTTTCCCGCAATCGGGCTGGGTGCTTGATTCGCGGACAGTTGATTTGCAGGAAGGGCTTAATGAAGTACTGTTCTTCGGAATTGCACGTCAATTGGATCCGGGATCGCTGCAGCTTGGCCTGGATGGTGAAGTGCGATCCGTGCGGACCCGCATTGAGCACCAGGGGTGGGACCGTGTCTTCCAACAGTTGAAAGGCCGGGAAATTCGCCTGGTCAGTGAAACAGGACAGCTTATCGAAGGCGAAGTGATCGATTATTCACAGGGACGGCTTCATCTGCGCAAAACGAATGGTCGCTTCACCCTCATCCCAAATCCGCACAGCTACCGGCTGGAATTCGACCATGAGCCGGATCGAGAGCAGCCGGGCGCTCAGCTGGATGGCGTGCTGAATGTTGCACGTACCGGAACCTACCCGGTTCAGATTTACTATGTCGTCAACAACCTGGCGTGGAGCCTCGATTACTCGGTCAGGCTCAATGAGGATGAAGACCGTGCGGAAGTGACCGGGACCGCGCTGATCCGGAACAACACGGGTACGGTTTATGAGGATGCCAGGG
>SLLP01000184.1 GCA_007133995.1 Balneolales bacterium | reverse complement strand
TGATTTTATTACCATTAAAAAATAAACGTTTCCAAAACATAAAATGATACCTGCTCATCAGAAGTTTGGTCTGAGTTTATTGGTTTCATAAAAGTTATAGATGATAGATGTGGCTTCCTCAGGGTCGTCGGTAGAATGAAAAAGCTCAAGATCTTTTATATCAATTGTTTTCTCTTTTACCATTTTGTTTTTAATCCAGTCAATGAGTCCTGCCCAATAGTCTTTGCCCATCATGATTATTGGAAACTGGTGGATTTTTTTTGTTTGAATAAGCGTCATAGCTTCAAAAAACTCATCGAGTGTTCCAAATCCACCAGGTAAGACGACAAAGCCCTGGGCATACTTCACAAACATTACTTTACGGGCAAAAAAGTAATTGAAGTGAACGCGAAATTCTTTGCCGATATACGGGTTGGCGGTTGGTTCGTTGGGCAGTGAAATACATAAACCAACGGAGGTTCCACCTGCTTTGTCAGCACCACGGTTTCCTGCCTCCATGATGCCCGGTCCACCCCCGGTGATAATACCAAAGCCGGTTTCCGCCATCCTTCGGGCAGTTTCTACTGCCATGTTGTAATATGGGCTATCCTCCTGCAATCTGGCTGAGCCAAAAAACGAGACGCATGGTCCAACATGAGACATCCGCTCATACCCATCAACAAATTCCCCCATCACTTTGAATACACCCCAAACATCTTTTTCGAAACGTGCATCATAACGGCTTTGGATCTGTTTACGCTTTTTTTCCATTTTTTTTTGTTAGGGTAGATTAAGCTTTAATGTGACGATTACACCATCTGGTCCCATTGCAAAAGTGTCTCTATTTCCAATTGATGCCGACTGCCAGAGTGCAGCAGCTGGTTCAAGATAAAAACGTGCGCTCAGGTCATCACCTACGTCGAAATCACGCATGTGCGCAAAAACGTAGGCATCAACCACGTTCAGCCCATAAGCAAGGACAATACCCACAAACGTAAGATCCCGTCTGTTTCTGTACTGGTTTCTGGCAAACCGGAGCGATTCCGGATTTTGGTTAGGGTCAATGTGCGGCGGAGTGGGACCAAACCGCTCATCACCATTGATACTTTGACTGTTGTAGAAGGCGGCCCTGTAATCACGATAATTCTGATCCTGAATAATGCTGTAATATGTAAGCCCGGCCAGCATTCCGTAAATGATCGGAACTTTCCATACCTGTCGGTTAACTACCTGTCCCCAACCGGGCAGAATCAATGACTTGCGCATCACAGATGATGGCTTCGGAACCGTATCGTTCACGACAGGTACGTTGTTTGCGACCAATCGAAGTTGTCTGTGGTCAGGGGGAAGCGGTTTTGATGGAAATGTGACAATCGGGTAATTGATGAACTGATGATCTTCTGGGAAATACATACCAGTGGCAAGTTTTTGGGATTTTCCGTTGCTTCCAAAAAGGTCTGGTGGTTGAAAAAAAGTCAGGATCAGTATAGAAAAAAAGAAAACAACAATACCAATCCTCACGTGTAACTTATTATTCTTCAGCCGATTCAAGCATTGATGTAATTCTCTCGAGATCATCATCAGAGTAGTATTCCAAACGGATCTCTCCGCCCTTGGTTTTCTTTTTTATCTGAACACGTGTACTGAATTTGTTGCGCAGGCGGCTGGAAATCTCCATGAGATGCAGGTCTCTGCGATCCTTTGCCTTCGGGAATCTGTTCTGTGAAGATTTTTTAATTGTATGCTTTCTCACAGCATCCTCGATCTGGCGGACTGACCAGTCCTCTTGCACGGCCCGGTCCAGCAGCTTGTCCTGGATCTTTGGATCCTCCACGCTAACCAGACTTCGCGCATGGCCGGTCGAAATGGCGTTTGATTTCAAAGCGTACTGGATTGCTGGCCTGAGGGTAAGAAGGCGAAGCATATTGGTGACGGTGGTTCTGTTCTTTCCCAGTTTCCTGGCTACCTGATCCTGTGTGTAGTTGCATTCTTCAATAAGACGTTTGTACCCAACGGCAACTTCTATGGGGTTGAGTTGCTCTCTTTGGACATTTTCGATCAGGGCAAATGCTATCAGATCATCGTCGTCAACTTCACGAACGTATGCCGGAATTTTGGTAATGCCGGCCATTTTTGTTGCACGCAACCTGCGCTCACCGCTAATAAGCTCATATTTCTCGCTACCTATGGCACGAACCGTAACGGGCTGGATGAGTCCGTGCATACGTATGGAGTCCGACAGTTCCTGGAGCTTTATCTCATCAAAATCCTCTCGAGGCTGGTACGGGTTTGGCCGGATACTCGCAACCGGAAGCTGCATGATCACGTTGACACGCTGCAGTACTCTTTCCTTTTCAATTCCAGGGGAATCAGGCGACTTTTCACCTTCGTTGGGTTGATCGTATTCCGGGAAAAAAGCTCCAAGACCTCTGCCTAATACTTTTTTTGTCATTGTAACTTGTAAAATGAATTATTCTGATGTCTGTTTGGATTTTTCTGAGAAAACGGAGCTGTTCCTGAAAAGTTTCTTATTCCGAATCACAATTTCTCTTGCCAGCGCAAGATAATTCTTTGATCCAATGGACACGGAATCATATAAAAGTACCGGTTTACCAAAACTCGGAGCTTCTGCAAGCCGTACATTTCTTGAAATGACGGTTTCAAATACCCGGTTATCAAAATAACGCTTAACCTCATCAGCAACCTGGTTTGATAATCGGGTTCGTGTATCGTACATGGTAAGGACAACTCCTTCAATATCCAGGCTTGTATTAAGATGCTGGCGCACAATTTTAATCGTATTTAAAAGCTGTCCGAGTCCTTCAAGAGCAAAATACTCACATTGTACGGGGATGAGTACAGAGTCGGAGGCTGTGAGTGCGTTAATGGTGAGTAATCCAAGAGAAGGAGGACAGTCGATTATGATAAAATCATACTCCTCCCGCAAATCTCCGATGGCGTCGCGAAGGATTTTTTCCCGTTGAGGTCGGTCAACCATTTCAATTTCAGCACCGACGAGATTGATATGGGACGGTATGATATCAAGAAAGGGAAGTTCCGATTTCTTGACAGTTTCTCTTGCACTCAATCCCTCAATCAACACCTGGTATATTGAATTATCGATTACCTTGTACTCAAATCCGGTTCCGCTTGTGGAATTGCTTTGCGGATCGATGTCAATAAGTAAAGTGGTATGCTCGATAGCTGCAAGACTGGCAGCCAGATTTATTGCTGTGGTCGTTTTTCCAACACCGCCTTTCTGGTTGGCAACAGATATAACTTTTCCCATATACTTGTATAATTTTTAACCGGATAGAGCTTTTTTCACCAACGATAGATCTGGCAGTCAGCAAACCTGTAAAGTAAGAATATATTTGGAAAGGTAGCACTCCCAAATAGAGGACAAAATAATTTACTGATACCCTTTGGTAGTCGAAATAGTAGCTGATACAAGTACTTCGCAGTAGTGATTAGGATATAGGCAATGTTAGTAGTTTGAGCCTGTTAGCTGAAAATCACGAAATGCTGGTGAAATAAGGATAGGGTTGGACCCGGACTCAAGTGGAGCCATTCCCTGCTGCAGCGTGTCAGGGGCGGATTGATTTTGTTGCTCATCAACTCCACCAATGAATACCATGTTGGAATAACCGTTCCAGATTCGAAACGAGTCGTGGCGGAGGTTCAACGCTCCATCAGGTTCCGATAAAGCAACAGAGCCAGCAGAGGCAGAGATGCGTGATTCCTGATCCTGATCCCCAGTCACAGCATCGGATGGGAGCAGATAAGCCGTTGAAATCAACAGACTGAACAGCACAATAGCAGCAGTAGCGAGCAACCCCGGGTTTTTCCAGTGGCTTCCAAAAAACTGCTGTTGATTGGAATAGTCTTTTGCCTGATGAATGATAGCTTCTGATATATTTGATGGCGGTTCAAGCTCAGGCAAATCCTGCAATTTCTTCCAAGTGCTTCTGAGGCTTTCCACTTCGATGAGCAAGTTCTGATCACTGATCATTGCCTTCTCAACAAGTGTTACCTCCGATGGATCCAATTCGTCAAAAACGTACCTGACACATAACTCATCTACGTTCGACATATTTTGTTTCTTTTCCATGTTCCTTATCAAACATTTTTCTCAGGTTAATAAGAGCGTACCTCATTCTTCCAAGAGCGGTGTTGATCGACACATTGGTTATTTCGGCTATCTCTTTGAATGACATCTCATAGTAATGTCGCAACATGACCACTTCGCGTTGCTCTTTCGGAAGATTCGAAATATGCTTCATCAGACTGTCCTTCGCTTCTCCCTTTTCAATTACCTCTTGGGCATCATCAAGGGTTTCGTCGGTGAGCCTGTCATAGAAATCATAATCCGGATCATCCTGGGCATTCACATCGACAAACCGCTTCTTTTTGCGGAGATAGTCAATGGTGGCATTGTGAGCAATGCGCATTACCCATGCAATCCATTTACCCTGTTCATTGTAGGTCTCATCCATCTTGGTGATAACCTTGGTAAAGGTTTCCTGAAAGATATCGTTGGCAGTTTCTGCATTCCCAACCATACTATAGATGTACGAGTATATCTTTGACTGATGGCGGTCTAACAACTGCTTGAATGCTTCCTGATCGTTGTTTTTGCGGTAGCGATGAACAAGTTCATGGTCGTCGACCTGACTCAGGGTGTTATGTGATTTTTGCGACATCATATTGATCTTTAAACGCTGAGAAATTAATTGATATTGCCTGTAAGGCATGTGTTCTGGGAAAGAACTGTAACTTTAATTTATAGGCTTTACTGTTATGTGTTTTGATTTCGTCGCTTCTTGGTCACATTTATAAAAACAAATAAGGAAATAAAATCATTTCGCAAATTGTCTTGATATATTCTCCTTCTCTTTAGGCACTACAATTCAGATTCATCTTACACCTAGTTATTTGATTCTTTTTTTATTCATGATTCTGGATATTTAGACGCATCGATATCTAAATAGTTCATTTTCACAGATAAACTATTCTGGTTCATCAATTAAATGCTCATTTAAGTCAGCCTTCCTGTTGAAATGAGCCAAAATAGCGTTCCCGGCTTTCTTGCCGACAACCTTCCTGAGAGATTCCAAATCCTGATTAATAATTTCACTCACTGAACCGTAATGTTTAAGCAGCTTATCCGTAGTCTTCTTTCCAATTCCGGGAATATCCTGCAGTTCAGATCTAAAAGTTTTACTGCTTCTCACATCACGATGAAATTGAATTGCGAAGCGATGCGCCTCATCCCGGATTCTTTGAAGCAGTTTTAAACTGGATGAAGATTTCGGTATGTTCACCGGATCAGAAGAACCTGGAAAAAAAACTTCCTCAAGCCGTTTTGCCAATCCAATTACGGGGATATCCTGTTCCAGGCCGCATTCCCTGATAGCAGCAACTGAGCTTGATAGCTGTCCTTTTCCTCCATCGATCACGATCAGGTCGGGAATCTGACTGCCTTCGTTTTTTACCCTGTGATATCGACGCCCTATCACCTCTCGCATGGAAGCAAAATCATCCGGACCCTGAACACCTTTCACATGAAATCGCTTGTAACTGCTTTTTCTTGGCTGAGCATCTACAAAACAAACCATGGAAGCGACCGTAAATGCACCCTGTAAATTTGAGATGTCAAAGCACTCGATGCGACGTGGCATACGTTGCAAGTTGAGATCGCGTTTTAGAGCCTGAACAGAGTGTGGTACCCTTCCCTTGTCAGCCTTGATTTTTTCCAGTTCCCACTCATTCAATAACAACCGGGCATTAGAGCCGGCCATTTGAACCATTTTCGCCTTTTCGCCTTTTTGGGGTACAATTACAGGCACCTTTTTACCTTTCATCTCCCAGAGATATTCAAAAAGTGGTTCGTCGTCCTGAAGTTTGTGGCTGCAGCATACCTCATCCGGAATCACACCCGAAAGCTCACCGGTGTAATAATCTTCCATGAATGATTGAATCAGTACAGCATCTGTTCGCCCCTCGATATTTTTTAGAAATCGGTGGTATTTTCCTATCAATTTGCCATCCCTTATCTGTAGCAGCACACCGCATGCAATGTTCTCATTCCAGTTTGCATCCAGTGAAAAGACATCCCTGTCAAGCCCATCCGCTGCAATAATTTTCATCTTTTGACTGTACTTTTTCAGTGCCAGTACACCATCTCTGATTACAGCTGCTTTTTCAAATTCAAGTGACTCTGAAAGCTCCTCCATCTCAATTTTCAGATCCCGTATAAGATCCCGTGTCCTTCCGTTTAAAAGTCTCAGAACCTGATCCATTCGTGACCGGTATTCCTCCGGATCCATATCATAAGAGCAGTTTTCGAAATAATCTTCAAAGCATCTCCCCCATTTTGGCATGCCTTTGCTTTTGTCGATCATGCGTGATGAACATGCGCAGGTGCATAGCCTGAAAGCCTTTCGAATCGTTTCCAACATCAGCTTCATCTTTCCTACGTGGTCGTACGGACCATAGTATCGGCTGCCATCTCTTACAATGACGCGCGTTGGGAACACCCTGGGGCGATCTTCATCGGTCATGCAAATGTATGGGTAGCTTTTGTCATCTCGATACAGAATATTATACCGGGGTTGATGCTTTTTTATCAGATTATTTTCGAGAATCAGTGCTTCGGCTTCTGTGTCCGTAACAATTATTTCCAAATCAGAGATTTTTCGGACAAGAGCCTGAATTTTGCCGGTATGCTCCACCCCACTTTGAAAGTATGACCGTACTCGCTGATTCAATCGTTTTGCTTTTCCCACATATAATATATTGCTTCCAGCGTCTTTGAACAGGTATACTCCCGACTCTGGCGTCAGTGAATTCAGCTTTTGTTTCAGTGCTTCGGTCATAGTGGATTAACAGTAGTATTCGGTTTATACTATGTCAGACAGGATTATGTTGTGAAGAGTGTACATTTTTTTGAAGATTTTTTTTGATGCTGCCGGAAAACCGGCAATCACCCGAACCCAAAGATAAGGAGATTCACCATTCCTGAAAGATTCCGGAATATTGAGGTCATATTTCTGGACAATCACTTGCTGGTTGTCAATAAACCTGCCAATATGCTTTCTCAGGGTGATTGTACAGGTGATGAAGACATTCAGTCGTTAATGAAAATGTGGCTGAAGGAGAAATACCAGAAACCAGGCAATGTATTTCTGGGGCTTGTTCAGCGTCTTGACCGACCCACACGTGGTCTGATGGTGCTGGCACGGACATCAAAATCAGCTTCCAGGCTATCAGAGCAGATCCGAAAGCGCATCTTCAAGAAAGAATATCTTGCAGTGGTGGTGAGCAGGGAAGTCAATACCGGTATCGTTTCTCACGACCTCTTTAAGGACAAGGAGAAAAAAAAAGCAGTAATATCTAACATTGATTCATCCTCCGATGAGTCAAGCGGTAAAAAAAAAGCGGTCATGAAAGTCACGCATCTGGAAACAAGCGGAGAACTCAGTCTGGTAAAAATCGATTTGTATACCGGACGTTATCACCAGATCAGGGCACAGCTCGCTTCAATGGGAATGCCCGTGGCCGGCGACCGCAAATATGGAACCTTGCGTAAAGGGAGTAAGCAAATGGCCCTTTTATGTCATCGGCTGGAGTTTCAGCATCCGACCAGAATGGAGACGTTGAATTTCCGAATCCCGATGCCCACTGAATATCCATGGGATCAATTCGCAACCGAATGAGGAGTTCATGCGCCATCATCCTGATAGAACAAATGGCTTCTACTTATTGAACCTTATCAATCCGTCGCAGGAATTCATCGGGACCAACAAAACCCATGACCCGGGCATCTTCAACTTCTGAACCTTCACTGTCAAGAAAGACGATCGTTGGCACTCCTGCAACGTTGTACCGTTTTCTGATTTCTTCAGACTCCGGTGAGTCAAAATGTGTGAGATCTACTTTCAGACGCACCATATCGCTGGTAGCTTCGATAACGCGGGAATCAGTGAAAGTTATACGTTCAAGTTCCAGACAGGGTATACACCAGTCTGCATAGAAATCCAAAACAACAGGCGCTCCCTGATTTTTCGCCATCACAAGTTTGTCATCCTGGTATGCATCCCACTCCATACCCTCTTTCTGAAGGTTTGCTATAAATATGACACCAACGATAATGGCTAAAACACCAAACGCCATTTTGATCTTCGAAAACACGGGTGTGCCTTTGCCCGATTGTTCGAGGAATCCAAGATATATGCCTCCGACTATAAAACTGACGGGTATAACCCAATATGCGTCACTTACCGGAATAAATGGCATTGAGAGGTAAAAAAGGGCCAGTGCGACAAGTACAACTCCGAAGATTTTTTTGACCCAGATCATCCAGACACCCGACTTTGGAAGTTTGGGCAGCAATCCGGAAAAAGTACCGAGAATCAGATAAGGCAATCCCAATCCCATCGACAATATAAAAAATGACCAGAATCCAAACACTGGATCGCCCTGCGCGCCTATAAATGCAAGAAGTGCAATGATGGGAGGCCCGATACAAGGAGCGGCAAAAACACCAACGACCAGGCCGGAAAAATATACACCGATAAACCCTGTGGATGAGCCGGTCCCTATACGGGATGCCATCCAGTAAGGGACCTGAATTTCATAAAGTCCGAACATGCTCAAGGCCAGTGCGAACAGTAGTACACCGATGCCCCCCAGTACCCATGGATGCTGCAGCCATGAACCAAAAAGTTCTCCGCTAAAGGATGCAAGTACACCCAGAACGCTGTACATTGTGGCAATCCCAAGCACATAAATAACCGCCTTGGAAAATACACGCAAAAGGTTAGGGTCATTCTGACCACCAAATACGGATACAGTAACGGACAACATGGGATAAACACATGGGGTCAGGTTAAGCGCGAGTCCAATAAAAAAAAGTGCGATAAATGTGAGAAGCAGTCCACGATCACGAAACATTGCTTCAATCTCATTGGCTGAAGTTGGTTGTACGGTGACATCGCGGTATGGATCGCCCTGGCCGTATCCTTCAAAAACTTCCTGGTTGATCTCCCGTACTGAGGCATCACTCTCAACAACTTCAATCTTTATGCTTACGGGCAAATCCGATGGCGCCAGGCAGTTCTGATCATCACATGCCTGCACTCGGGCTCTTCCGGTCATCTCATATGAACCCGGCTCAAGACTTGACGAAGCCCTGATTTCCAGATAGACAGGAACCTTCCCGCTGTACACCAGCAATGCCTCTCCCCCCGCAAATGCGAACTCATATTCATCCGGTTTCGGGTATTGAATATCGGCAATAATGAATCCATCAGATGGCTCCATACTCACATCTGTGCCTATGAGGTAATCCAGCGTTGGCCTGTGGGCATTCACGTGCCAGGCATCGGCAATATCGAGCATCACCGCTGCTTTGAATGTTCCGCCTGCGGGTACGGCATCAACCGAAAGATAGGATCGCACTTCCACTTTCTCGGTGCTTCCTCGAAGCTGTGCGATAGCACTATCCGATACAGTGAGTGCCATAACGACAGACGCCAGCATCACACATCTTATAAAAAAAGGATAATTCATTGACGATAATCTTAGAGGATCGATTAATTGGATTCTGAATACTGTTGGAAAGTCTCATTTTTATAACTTTCGCTGCCGACGAAGGATAACATCTTGTAAAAACTCGCTGCTTCAATAAAACCAGGTTGAGATGCCACGGGCTCACCTTGTGGGGATATAAAAACAGTGGTTGGATACGAGCTGACCCCAAAAGCATGTGCCAGATCTCTCATTGCATATGTTTCACCGTGAAAGGTGACACGGTTTGCTGATTCGGCATCGATCCGGACGGGATAGAAATAGCGATCAAGGGCTTCCTGCACACGAGTGTCGGCATATGTTTCCTTGTTCATCCTTCGACAGAATCCACACCACTCGGTATAAATATCCAAAAGGATATATTTACCTTCGTCCAAAGCCTGTGCCTGGGCTTGTTCTAGTGTTACCCAGAAATCATATTCGTCACCGGAAGTATTGCCGCCTGAGGCGTCGCTCTTTGAATTGCATGTTACTGCCACGAGAGCAACTACAAGTAAAATTGAGTAATGAACTTTCATCTGTCTGGTTACTTTCTGAATTTGGTAAGCGTGCTTTGCTTCTATTGTAAATCTTTGCATTACTGACTCGTTTTTTGAATCAGCAGCGCAGGTTTTGAATCAATTGCACAAGATAAGCATGGTAAACGTTTAAAATCTAACTTCAAGCAGGTTATTAATATTGTATATAAAATCGGTGGAGCCAAGTGGTGGTTCAGAGTCATATGTGCTGACAAACTGGAAAACAAATCTCAGATTCTCCGATATACGGAATCGTAGTTGCCAGTCGGATGTGAAGCGTGGTTTCAAGAAACGATCGGGCCGTGCCTGGTAGTAACTGATGGCCGCAAGCTGCAAATTGTTTGTTATATTCCCTCGTATATTGATACTGGTAGTAGACTTCAGAAGGCCAAAAACTTCACGCTGGGTGCTATCCGAATCTTCCCAGATTTCATTTTCGTACATAAGCCCGGTACTGGCAAAAGCATTGAAAGTTTCGGATTGCCTGAATCTGATTCTAATGGCAGATCCAGCGAGTGCTCTGCGTTTTAACCCCCAATCAAGGTTATACTGTGCTTGCAGAAACAATTCCGGGGCGTAAGTATTATCCCGGAACAGAACTGATCTCAGATGTATAAATCCGTCGTTAAGTACGTTGTCTCCCTCGACCCGTAAAAAATTATTACGACTCAAAAGTATGTAATCATGATAATGGGAGATATAAGTAAGATCGGCAGAATTGTTGATTCGTATAATCTGTGATTTGTTTTGCGACACATTCAATCCGATTCCAAATCCACCGGTTAAAATATTGACTGTATCGGCTGTCACACGGTACCGCTCCACATTAACAACCTGCGATAACGCAGACTTTGAGGTAACCAGGAAGATTGAAACCAATAATATTATGGTTGCTGAACGTGATTTCGTGATGCCAATCATTGTCTCTAAGGTATTATATCGCAATTATATTGGTTTGCAGTCCCGGACAATAACAGAGTTTAATAATTCTCATTACAATTCACGGACTGGTAAAACTTAACGAACAATGGAACGCTGACAATAGATTGAAAGTTTACCATTTATTCATAAAATCCGCAAAAATGAAGAATATCGGTGAAATTTGACGATATGTTGTTAAGAATATCGGTGATATTTGGTATTTCTTTAAATATAGGTAGCAATGAAACTGGAAAAACGTGATGCATTTGAGCTGGTTACTCCAATAGTGGACGGAGAAGCGAATGAGGAGGAAATAGAAGCATTCTTTCGGTTTATTGAATCTAACTCTGATTTAAAAGAATATTATGAAGAGGAACTATGGTTAAAACAACTGGTTAAAGAAAGGGTAAGATACGAGCC
>SLLP01000170.1 GCA_007133995.1 Balneolales bacterium | reverse complement strand
GTCAGTCCAAATCCTCTTCTTTTTTGACTTTTTGCTTCTCTTTTACCATTTCCTTTTGTTGCGGCTGTTCTTCACGCTCGGCTTGAGTCGGCTCTTGTGAGCCTTTTTCAATCTCCTTGCGTATGTCGGTTGACGCCTTCCGGAATTCGGTGATACCCTGCCCAAGTCCGCGAGCAAGCTCGGGAATTTTCTTTGCACCAAAGAGAAGCAATACCACCAATATGATAACTAGCCATTCAATACCGCCAAATGAACCCATAAAAAAACCTCAAAATTAAATTTAATTACTGTTGCGTGATTCCGTAAAATAGCAAACTTTCACTTCATGGATAACCCCTGACAAAATTATTTTATTGTGATGCCGTTAGGGACTTGAATTTTATCATAATTATTAGTTTATAACCCTCGAAAGATACTAACGCGAATTTTTATATCGAAACCTTATGATTTGGACAGTTGAACTTGCTGCGACACTTGAAGATGCACCATGGCCGGCAACCAGGAACGAACTGATTGAATGGGCAGAACGCAACGGTTGCCCCCAGCAAGTGATCGATAATCTCTATGAACTTGATGATGAGGATGATACTCCGTACGAAAGCATCGAAGAGATCTGGCCCGATTACATCATGAAAGAGGATTTTTTCCACGGAGAGGAAGACGAGGGATTCGACTACGATGACGTCTGAGTTAATTGATTTCTGAGCCTTAGTCGCTTCAGTCCTGTTTCCAAATTCTTATATTCGGGTGATCCCTGTATTGTCAGTCACCCACTATTTGTAATATTTCCCCTTTGAAGCGCATTTATTGTGTTATATGTCTGTATTTGCTGTCCGGTCTGATTCAGGGCCTCTTTGCAGAAGCCGGAGCCGGAGCCACAACCGTTGGCAGTGAGCTACGTACCCTGCAAACTCAATCAGAGACGCAGGATGAGCAGGATTACGATCGCCGCATCCGCAGGGTTCGTTTTGTCGGCAACGATTCCTTCAGCAATGGGGATTTGCGTGCCATCGTCCGGACCCGGCCAAACAGGCAGTTTCTCGGAATTCCAGGACTGACCCTCTGGTATCAGCTGCACAGAATCTCAAACCGCCTGGGTGAATCCCCATCCATGCTGGACCAAAACCTGCTGGTGCGCGATGTGGAACGTCTGACAAATTTTTATGAGGCGAACGGATTCCGAAACGCTGTTATTGACACCAATATCACTTTTTTTGACAGAGAGCGTGTTGAGGTTTCGTTCATGATCCGGGAGGGTCGACAGTCACAGATTCGCGACGTTTTCTTTAGCGGAATGCCACAAACAGGGTCTGAGTCGGATATCATCGATTTTTTCGAGGATAGCGAAATTGTAACCCGTGCGATCAATGATACCTCATTCCATTCGAACATGCCCTTTACCTATGAAAAGATTGCGGAAGAGCGCAACCGGATCATTGCCCATTTGCGCAACAATGGATATGCTTCCGTAACCCGTGATTCAGTGCTTGCCATCGTCCGGGAGGATACGGTTAATACCCTTCAGCACGATGTGCTTTTCCGGATTTTTCCCGGACGCACCTATACCTTTGGTAATGTGTATATTGAGCTGCGTGGACCCGAAGGTGAATTTGACAATGTGCGCCGAGACACATTGACCGGTTCTCCCCACACCGAAGACCCATATCGAATCGTCATCAATGTTGACGAATCAGCTCGAACACGGACCGGGCTGATTTCACGGCAATTGCTTTTCAAACCCGGAACATTGTATGACAACAATGCGTACCGCAACACGGTCAATCAGTACCAGAACCTTGGCATGCTTGTCGTGAATCAGTTTGGCCACACCGACGACGGGTCACTGCCCGACTTCTCCCATGAAATCCTGCCGGTGTATGTCCGCATGCAGACCCTCCCGCGGCATCGCATCCAGTTTGATTTTTTCGGAATGAGACGCCTGGGGTTCGGTGCAGGCACCGGTGTAAGGTACATCAACAACAATCTTTTTCAGGGTGCTGAAAATTTTGAGGTAGGAGTTCAGGGCAACTTCGAATATGTAAGCGGAACCCTGCTCAACAGCACCGAGCTGAGCACCGCCTACACCGTACCTCGACTTAATTTCCCATTTATGCGGCTCGATCAGACTCCCTTTTTCCTGAACACCAGCACACGCTATCGTTTCAGTTGGGCCCAGAGCCGCCAGGAAAACTTTACGATCAACGCCAATTTCCGGTTCAACAACCAATTTGAGGTACGCCATCGCGGACAAATGGCCAGCCTGCTGGACCTGATTGAACTGGACTGGCTCGATGCGTCAGCCACATCCGAGTTTGAACGCAATCTCCGCGACCGCTTTGATGATATCATCGTGGAACGGATTCTTGAGGATTTCAACCCGCAGTTCAGCTCCATCATCCGCTATACCTTCCGCTATGCCAATACAGACTTGATCAAAAGGAACTACGGATTTTTCAGCGAATCCTCCATTGAATTCGGGGGAACCATTCCCTATCTGATGGATCGCTTCATATTTGAACCGGGCGATGTACAGGGTGTCGTACCCTCGATAAATCTGAGCGACAGTACACTTACGTATAGCCAGTTTGTGCGTGTTTCGTTTGATTATCGTGATTATCAGCCGGTTCTGGAAAACGGGGTTTTTGCATGGCGTGCCTTTGCGGGTTATGCCCATGCCTTTGGTGTAACACAGCAAATTCCACTTAACAGGAGGTTTTTTGCCGGTGGTAGTAACGATATCCGCGGGTGGCCACCGCTTCGGCTCGGCCCTGCCGACCTCAATCCGGGTGCCGGCGAGGTTCCGATCAACGGCGGTGATCTGAAGCTTGCCGGCTTTCTGGAGTACCGGCATATTGTGTTTCATAACTTTCTTGGTACGAACTGGGGCATTGCGGGTTTCACAGACTTCGGCAACATCTGGTATGGCACCC
>SLLP01000172.1 GCA_007133995.1 Balneolales bacterium | reverse complement strand
TAAAGCCCATGTTCAATTGGATAGGTGAATTTTTGAAGGGTTTAAATTACGATTTTTGAGTGTAAACAAAACTCATAAATTGTGGTTATTATAAAATCGAAGTATCGCAGAAATGTAATTCATTGATATACGGTTTTCTATTCAAAATGTTTCATTGAACAGTTGGTCAGGATTGCCTTTTTTACTCATTAGCGGAGATTTAAATGATGTATGATGTTATTGTGGTGGGATCTGGACATAATGGGCTTACAGCCGCTTGCTATCTGGCAAAAGCGGGACAAAAGGTGTGTGTTGTTGAGCGGCGCGATACACCTGGCGGTGCGGTATGCACCGAATCGATGTTCCAATCGGATGAACATCCCGAAGGTTATCGTATTGATGTAGGGTCATCCGCCCATTTCATGATTCACCAGACTCCTGTCATTGCCGATCTGGAACTTGAAAAATACGGTCTTGAGTATATTGAAATGGACCCGTTCATGTCTTATCCGGTCCCCGGTGGTGGGGTGATCCACTTCCATCGGTCAGTGGAACAAACCATGGAGTCCATTGCAAAAATATCACCAAAAGACGCCGCATCTTACCGCGATTTTATTGACTACTGGAAGCGGGTGAATAAGGGCGTATTGAATGCGTTTCTGGTGCCACCGACGCCATTTAAACTGTTCAGGGCCATGTCGGGTAATCAGCTGCGTGGTGGCGCCATGTTCGAAAAGGGAGAGCAGACCGATGGCATCCGAAGGATTATGAGCAGTTACGGCCAGGTGGTGGAGGAGTTTTTCGAAAACGAATCGGTGAAGACGGCACTGCTCTGGTTTGCGGCGCAATCCGGTCCGCCGCCCGATCAGTCAGCTACGGCCGATTTTGTCGGCTGGCAGGCCATGCTCCACGAAAGCGGAGGCAAGCGTCCGAAGGGAGGAAGCGGAATGCTTACGCAGGCGATGATCCGGATGCTGGAAGCGCATGGAGGCGAATTGCTGGTGAATGAACCCGTTGACAAGATTATGGTCAGCGGAACGGGTGAAGCGTGCCGGGCGGTTGGAGTCAGACTGGCATCCGGACGGGAGCTTGCCGCACGGCGTGTGGTTTCAAATGCCCATGTGCAGACGACCATGCTGAAGCTGGTCGGACCCGAACACCTCTCCTCCTCACTGTTCAAGCGTGTTGGCGACATCAATGTGGGCAATGGGTTTGGCATGGTAATCCGGTGTGCCGTAGAGGAGTTGCCGCGTTATGAGGCGTGTCCGGATGATCCTCTCATTCACAACGGTCTGCAACTTTTGGTGCCTTCGCGCGAATACATGAATGCGTCAATAGGTGATTACATTGCCGGCCGTGCGCCCGAAAAACCATCG
The DNA here is from genome assembly GCA_007133995.1 of Balneolales bacterium. Classification (GTDB taxonomy): domain Bacteria; phylum Bacteroidota; class Rhodothermia; order Balneolales; family Natronogracilivirgulaceae; genus SKNL01. The sequence goes on along the minus strand of SLLP01000172.1, from coordinate 1,589 downwards.
GTACTCGCTATGACCTTCACCAATATAGACCCGACACTCGCACCGGAAGGAAAGCATCTGCTCTATCTCTGGGCGCAGTGGCATCCCTACAAACTGGCCGGTGGCGTCAACTGGGATGATATCCGCGAACGAGAAGCGCAGAAGATCTACGATGTGGCCACCCAATACGCACCCAACCTGAAAGACAGTCGCATTGACTGGTACATTCAATCGCCTGTCGATATTGAAAGCAAGCACGGACTGCTCAAAGGCAATGTGATGCATGTGGAAATGACCATCGACCAGATGTTCATGTTCCGTCCGACCCCTGAACTCAGTCAGTACAAAACTCCGGTTAAAAATTTGTACCTTGCCAGCGCTTCGTGCCATCCGGGTGGCGGTGTCTTTGCCGCAGCGGGTCATAACGCCGCCGCCGTTGTTCTCAAAGATATACGTAAGGAGAAACGATGGTTTTAAAATACCCTGAATTAACTTTGAAATACAGCAGGTTTGTCCGGCCAAACAATTTTTGATGTGCACAGTCAGCAATACACAGGATTAGCCAGATTCGGATTTACTGCTGGCGGAATGCGGATCACCATCGACCCGTTGCTTCCGCTTGTTGTCATATTCATGGCCTGGGTACTCAGCGAGCGATATTTCCCGCAGATCATGTTCACTCAGTTCACCTGGGTATACTGGTCTATGGGTGTGGTTTCCTCTGTTTTTCTGACGTTTTCCATTTTTTTTCATGAATACGGCCATGCCCTGGCGGCGAGGTGGCTGAAACTCCCGCTGGAGCGCATCCACCTGTATCTTTTCGGGGGGATGGCTGAGCTCAAGCAGCGTCCGGTCCGGCCGATGGAGGAGCTCATCATTGCCCTTGCCGGGCCACTGGCCTCTCTGCTGTTTGCGTTAATTGCATGGGGGGCTGCGGAATATGCGCGTCCGCAATCTTTTGAAGCATTTCTTGTGCTGCAGTTTGTTTTTTACATGAATATCCTGCTTTTTGCATTCAATCTGCTGCCTATTTTCCCGCTGGACGGCGGTCGAACTCTACGCGCGATACTGTGGCACTTCAAAAAGTATTTCTACAAGGCATCCATACTGACATTTTACATAAGCATCGCTGTTATCCTCCTTATTATGATCTTTGCCGTGGTACTTCTGATCATCGAGGGAGCATCAACGGCATTCTGGGCGGCGCTGCTTTCCGGCTACCTTTGGTACACCGCCTACACCGGCCGGGATGAGCTGGTTTATCGTCCGAAATTCGACGATCTGATTTTCCGTATAAGTGAAGAGAAAACGCCAGTGGCCATTATACGCCAGATCAACCGGATGGATGCCCGTTACCTGCGGAATGCCGTTATTCCGGTGATGGAGGATGGTGAACTGACGTCGGTAATCATGGGCAGAGAGCTTGAACGTGTGCCCGGGGAGAATGATTCGGTGGACTACCTTCAGCGGCCGGTTGAAAAAGGGTTATTTGTGGATGTGGCCGATGAGTCGACCTACAAACATGGAGTGAAGCTCAAAGCCGATTTTCTTCCGGTGTTGAATGGCGGTGTGATTTTGGGGATGAGCGATGCCCACGAAATCCGATTCTG
>SLLP01000062.1 GCA_007133995.1 Balneolales bacterium | reverse complement strand
TCACTGAGCTCCTCATCCGGCACTACCTCACGGATATGCATGATCTGGATCTCTCCCCGATCGGGATTCAGAATAACTGAAAAAGCTTCATCTGATTCATATTTTTTGCGAATCATGGATCGGAATACATCCTCAAGGATAGACAGCAGCAGATCTCTGTCAATTCCCTTGTCCTTGGCAATTTCAGCAAAAGACTGTATAATCTGTTTTGAAATATCCGTTTGCATGTATTTTCGTTTGGAGAATGCCGCTGTTATAGTTAAAATGATGGTAGAATGTACGTTTCCACAATATCAGAAAACGGAATTGTCAGCTCTTTCTTGCTCTCTGTTTCAAGTATGATAACGTCGGAGTGTGCGTTTACCAGCTTTCCTTCCGCACGCACCGGCTCTCCGTCCTTCAGATAAGCCACGCTGGCTTTTCGTCCGATGTTACTGACATATTGCCTTATATCTTTGAGTGGCCGATCCAGCCCTGGTGAAGATACATTCAACGTGTATTTCTTGTTGTGCCAACCGGACGCATCCAGAAGAAAGCTCACTTCCCGGCTTAAACCGGCACAGCGATCAAGCGAAATATTACCTTTATCAGATTCAATATAGATCCAGATCACACGGTTCCCCGGTGAACCTTTCAGTTCAACATCCACCAGATACATGTCATCGTGGTCCTGCAGTACCTTCTCTGCCGTGGTATTTATAAGTTCGAGTTCTTCCAAATACGCTAGTGCTTTCCGATTTCCAAATACAAAAAAAGTGAGCTTTTACGGGCTCACTTATAAAGTTTAAATATACGCCAAAATTTGGCAATAGCCAAAAACTATGCCAACCGAGCACTTATAACCAATGAACCTCAACACCCGGTCTCATCTCGCTAAAAAAAAATGAAAATTATATTCAGATTATATAATTTCTAACAACATTCCAGCTCTTGTAACTTATGAAAATCTCCCGGCTGTCTTTGGTTATATGTGCCGTTTTGACGGTTTACTCCTGTAGCAATGATGAAACCGATGAATCGAGGGGCCGTGTTGCAGGCCGCACAATTGAACTCACCCATGTTGTCGAAATTCTTGATGAGCAGCAGGACCGGACCGTGGCAACGGCCAGAGTGGCATTGGCGCAAACCGAAAGCGAACGTAATGCCGGACTAATGGATGTCCACGACCTTCCTCACGATGCGGGCATGTATTTCATATTTGATGAAGAGGAGCCACGCAGCTTCTGGATGGCAAATACCCCACTTTCGCTTGATATTCTGTTTATCAACCGTGAACACCGGATTGTCCGTATTCATACCCGGACGATGCCCTTCTCCGATCGCCAGATCCGCTCGGATTACCCGGCTATGTATACTCTCGAAGTAAATGCCGGATTTGTAAACGAGCATGATATTCGGGAAGGCATGTACGTCAGGCTAAAGTAGATTTAACCCGGAAATTATTTTCTGCCTGAATGTTGTGCTATCCCTTCAAATTCTTTCATCAATTTTTCGGCCTTCCGTTTCAGATCTTCAACTGATCCGTCATTCCGGACAAGAAGGTCTGCCCTGGCAGCAAGTTTATCAAAATCAGGCTGTTTTTTCATTCGACTTTGCACCTCCTCGAGACCGACCTTGTCGCGCTCAGTTACGCGTTTGACTCTTTCCTCCGTTGAGGAGGCCAATAAAATTACGACATCACACATTGTACTGTCGTCGGTAGTAAGCAGTAGTGCCGATTCGTGAGCAAAAAGGAGTGCACCATCATGTTCCGCCTTTTTCCTTCGAACTTCCAGCTCACGGAAAACCACCGGATGAACGAGCTTGTTGAGCTCATCGATGCGACCCTGTTTGAATGCGACCCGAGCCAGGTAGGATCTGTTGAGCGACCCGTCAGTGTGATATGCTTCAGAGCCAAACTGAGCGGCAATTTCCTCTCTCAACGCGTCATCGGTCACCATCAACTCTTTGGCAAGATCATCGGCATAGACCACGGGCACGCTATGCTCTTCCCAGACCTTCAGAAAGATTGTTTTCCCGCTTCCGATTCCACCTGTGACACCGATATGAAGCATAAAATCCCTTTTTTGCTGACGATCAGATGACCGTATCCCTGCAGGCTTTCTCGATCTGGAAGGGATGATCTGTCGTGTAGTGAAGCCCCCTGCTCTCCTTGCGGCTCATTGCGGAATGAATGATGATATAGGCATTGGCAATAAGGTTTCGCAATTCACAAAGCTCAACACCGACCATGGTTCTCTGGTAAAAATCTTCCGTCTCTTCATAAATCAAACGGGTACGACGAAAAGCGCGTTTCAGTCGCAGATCACTTCGAACAATTCCAACATAATTCCACATAACCTTTTGCAGTTCTTGCTTGTTATGAGATATAAGAATTGATTCCTCCACATTGGTAGTGCCACTGTGATCCCATTCCGGAATACCTGTCACCCATTGCGAATCCTTGATATAGTCTGCTGCCACCACCGCTGCTCTCTTCGAAAATACCATAGCCTCAAGCAGACTGTTGGAAGCGAGCCGGTTGGCACCATGCAGACCGGTGCAGGCCGATTCACCCGCACAAAACAGTCCGCGGATCGAGGTCCTTCCATCCTTGTCGGTAAGAACACCCCCACACAGATAATGGGCAGCCGGAACAACCGGAATCCACTCACTGGCAATGTCAATGCCATACGTTCGACATGTCTCCATAATGTGTGGAAAACTTTCTGAAAGCTCATTGCCATCTATATGTGACACATCAAGATAAACCGTATTATCTCCGGACTTTTTCAGATAGTCGTCAATGGACCTTGCCACGATATCCCTGGGTGCAAGCTCGGCTCGTTCATCGTAATCCTTCATGAAAGCCTTGCCGCTGCGATCACGCAGGATTCCTCCTTTGCCGCGCACCGCTTCGGATATCAGAAACGAATTGGCTTCCGGAACATTTAGTGTTGTGGGATGGAACTGCATGAATTCCATATTCGCCACCCTTGCTTTGGCACGGTATGCCATGGCAATGCCATCACCCGTAGCAATGGAGGGATTGGTGGAATGCAGATAGACCTCTCCAACTCCCCCGGTAGCCAGCAGTGTTGATTTGGCTAATATGGCATCCACCTTACCCGTGCATGTATTGAGAACATAGGCTCCGTAGCAGGAAATGTCATCATCGTGCCTGGTGACTTTTCTGCCAAGATGATGCTGCGTTATCAGCTCAAGCGCAAAATGATGCTCGAAAATACTGATATTCGGATGATCATCCAGTGCGGTAAGCAGCGTCTGCTCTATCTCCTTGCCGGTTCTGTCGGCGGCATGGACAATCCTGTTGTATGAATGTCCGCCCTCCCGTCCCAGATCCAGAACGCCATCCCTGATCGAAAACCGGGCCCCCCAGTCCAGCAACTCCTTCACAACATCGGGACCCTCTCGCACCACCATTTCAACAATCTCGGGATGACACAGACCGGCACCGGCTATAATCGTATCATTGACATGATCTTCAAACCGGTCCTGGTGATCAAGGACACTGGCCAGACCTCCCTGTGCATAGTTTGTATTCGATTCAGCCGAATCTTTTTTTGTGACAATCGCCACAGTACCATACCGTGCAACCCTGAGTGCAAAAGAAAGACCCGCTCCACCGCTTCCAAGTATCAGGAAATCATATTTTTCAGGCATCAGACATTAAATATGCTTTAATAAATTCATCGATTTCACCGTCCATGACAGCTTCAACATTGGATGTTTCGTATCCCGTTCGATGATCCTTAACCATATTGTAAGGATGAAACACGTAGGAGCGGATCTGTGAGCCCCACTCGTTCTTCATTTTGGTGCTTTCCAGTTTATTCTTCTGGTCTTCCTTGATGCGTTTTTCAAGGTCATATACACGTGATTTCAGCATGACCATGGCCTTTTCCCTGTTTTGCAGCTGCGACCGTTCCTGCTGGCATTCAGCAACCACACGCTCCTCCCGGCCATCGGAAAGCTTGCCGGTCCAGATCAGGCGCACTCCGGTTTCGACCTTGTTCACGTTCTGTCCCCCCTTGCCACCTGCATGGAAGCGCTGGAGCTCAATATCATCCTGATTCAATTCAATCTCGATCTCGTCATCGATAAGCGGCGTTACAAATACAGAGCAGAACGAAGTGTGGCGCCGGGCATTACTGTCAAATGGTGAGATGCGAACTAACCGGTGTACCCCGTTTTCGGCTTTAAGGTAGCCATAAGAAAAATTCCCTTTCACTTCAATAGTAGCACTTTTGATCCCGGCCACATCCCCGGGTTGGTACTCCAGCACCGTGGCTTCCATATTGTTGTCTCCGGCCCATCGCACGTACATCCGGTAGAGCATTTCGGCCCAGTCCTGGCTTTCTGTGCCTCCTGCTCCGGGATTAATTGTCAGCAACGCATCACGGCGGTCATCGGGTTCATCCAGCATATTTTTGAACTCAAGATCCTCAACTTCTTTTTTGAGCTGATCGACTTCTCTGTTCAATTCCTCGGTGACATCATCTCCTTCTTCCATTATTTCACGGAAAAGAATGATATTCTGTCTCCTTTCGTCCATTTTATCCCACTGGTTGACCCAGGACTTTTCGTGGTTGAGATCTTGCATGAATTTCCGGGCCTTGTCTGCATCATTCCAGAAATCAGGCTGCTGAGCCTGGTACTCGAGTTCGCCTATCCTTTCCTTGCGTTTGTCGTAGTCAAAGATACCTCCTCAGCGCATCAACGCGCTGTAGCAAGTCGTTTACCTGTTCGATGGTGTGTTTAAGTTGAGCCATACTATTTTAATGTTATTAGGGGATTAATAATCATAATGTTGATTTTATTATCCGGCATGATCCTGCAAGCGATTGATGAGCGGTGCGACCGTACCGTAGTGCAAAAGGTTTATAACTCCTGCAATTCCATAACGTGCTGTCTGCCTGCTCAGCGTGAAAAGATTTTTGCCAATATCAATCCGCACACAATACCTCCCAGAAAGGAGTAAGCCAGGCCCTCTTCCGGATGCGATCTAATATATTTTCGGGCATTTCTGTACTCCTGGCGAATCTCATTTTCCAGGCGCTCTTTTTCTTCGTACAGTTTTTCTATAATATCCCCGTTGGCACCACTGCTTTGACCGGGTGTTGCATCCATATTAGCTGATGTATTGGTTTTGTCTTCAACCATAATAAAAACCTTGAATGGGTATGTTATGTAATCGGAAATTATACGAACTTTAGAAGATAAAAAATTTCCGTTACAGGAAACAGGCGGAACAAAACGAGAATTATGGCAACAAGATATGTCTGAGAAGGAATTTAATTTACGATTCAAGTGGCTGTACCCGCATTTGGAAGAGGCTGGCCGCCGGCTTCGGCTTCAGCAGCACAATCGGAGCTTCAGTGTGAGCATGAAGAGTGACGGATCCAAAGTCACAAACAGTGACCAGGAGATGAGCGATTTCTGGATGGAATTGCTTCAAAAGGCATTTTCGGGTGAGACGGTGGTCAGTGAGGAGGATGAGCATTCGCATGTTTATACACCCAAAACCTCCGTAGTCTGGTATATTGATCCCATTGACGGAACCAGCAAGTTTGCTGAAGGTTCGCCTAATTATTTTGTGCTTATAAGTATGTGCATCGACGGCAAGCCCAGTTTTGGCGTTCTCTATCAGCCGGAGAGAAACTGTGTGCTCTATGGAAACTCATACATCAGAGCCCGACTTTACTCCTCGCCCGGGGATTTCAGAGAAATTCATCAGACCATCAGTTGGCGACATCAGATGCCGCTGGTGGTAAAGGGGGCTCATCCGGCTTTGAGAGACCGGCTGGAGTCGATAACCCACCTGCCGGTACGCCGGTCCTCGAATGCGGCACACAACATCATTGGTCCGCTCAACGGACCCAGCACCGGGTTTGTAAGCTTTCGCAGATCGGCATACTGGGATATCGCGGCGCCGGCGGCTATCATGGAATCTGCCGGATTCCAGACACGTATATTCAATCATGGTGAGGCAGCCAACTATAATGACGGGAATACCTTCTGCAACAGATTTTACTGTCTGCCACCTGACACTCCGGATGAGGTCATCGATTATGTCATCAATGTTACCGCATAAACCCAGGCCAACGGTTTCCGACCTGCATGAATAGCGTATCAGCGGATGACTGCTTTTACCTGATCGCGATACTGCAATTCATAAAGTCTCCGGTATATTCCGTCTGTCCTGGAAACAAGTTCACGATGGGTGCCAGTTTCCCGTATGCGTCCCTTGTGCATCACCAGGATTTTATCAGCATGCTGGATGGTGGAGAGTCTGTGTGCAATGACAACCGAGGTTCGCCCCTTCATCATGGTATCGAGCGCCCTGGATACAAGGTATTCGGTTTCGGAATCAACGTTTGATGTTGCCTCATCAAGAATGAGTATGGTTGGATCGTAAACAAGTGCCCTGACAAAACAGATCAGCTGGCGCTGACCCATCGACAGCGATGCGCCCCTCTCTGCAATCCTGTGCATGTATCCGCCAGGCAGTCTGGTGATGAATCGGTCGGCCTGAACCAGTTTTGCAGCTTCCACCACACGCTCACGGGGGATGCTGCTGTTGCCAAGTGTGATATTATCCATAACCGGACCGGCGAATAACAGGTTATCCTGAAGCACAAGACCGAAGTAGGATCTCAGTGTCGACTGTTTCATGTCACGGATGTCTACACCGTCAATGGTGATCTTTCCGGTGGAAACATCATAAAAGCGGAGCAGTAAATTGATAATGGTCGTTTTTCCTGCTCCCGTTGCACCTACTATGGCCACAACCTCTCCGGGCTTCACCTCAAAATTCGCATCACTGAGCACTTCATGCTCGTCCTTATTATAACTAAACGATACATTATCAAATCGGATGTGTCCCTTTTTACGTGTCGGCTCAATGGAATTGAGTGGTTCAGGTACTTCATTTTCCGCATCCAGCACTCCAAAAATCCGCTCGGAAGAGGCAAGTGCGCTTTGAAGTGTATTGAATTTTTCGGACAAATCTCGAATCGGGACAAAAAACTGGCGTACATACTGAATAAAGGCGAGCAGTACCCCGAATGTAACCTGACCGGCCAAAGCCTGTGCACTTCCATACCAGATCACCAAAGCCATGGCCAGGGAAGCGATTACTTCCACAGCAGGCCAAAACAGGGCAAAGTAGAAAATCGTCCTGATATGAGCATCCGCATGATCCCTGTTGATGCTTTCATGCTTTTGTTTCTCTCTCTTTTCCCTGCCGTATAGCTGAACAATGCTCATGCCTGCGATATGTTCCTGTACAAAAGAATGCAATCGGGCGATCTGATCCCTTACATTCAGAAAGGCAACCCTGACTCTGGCCTTGAACCAAAAGGTAGCGTATACAAGTATGGGCAGAACGCTCAGGCTTACCAGCGACAACTCCCAGCTCATGGAAAGCATGAAACCTATGATAAATACGATTCGAAAGAGATCGCCAATGATATTGACTACGCCTGTGGACAGAAGCTCATTAAGGGCCTCTATATCACTGGTCGAGCGTGTGATCAGACGGCCGATCGGATTCTTATCGAAAAACTGCACATGAAGGTTTTGAATCTTTTCAAATACAGCATTTCGAAGCCGAAACAGTGCACCCTGTCCAATCCAGCGCATCAGATAGGTATTTCCTATCAGGATGATGGTCTCCAGTAGCAAAACGCCTAAAAAGAGTAGCATGATCCTTCCCAAACCGACAGCATCACGATTGGCTATATAATCATCGACTGCTATCTGAGTGAGATAGGGACGCAACGGTCCGAGAAAAGCGACTGACAGTGTCATCGCCAATGCAAAAACGAGGTGCCATTTATAGGGCGCCAGAAATAAGTAAAGCCGTCGGATCAGATAGGTATCGACGGCTTTACCGGCTACAGTTTTGTTGTTATCGGAACGCTTGTCAGAAGCGGTCGAAGTCATCAAACGGTGTTCGAGGTGTTATGGGTAACGGCTTGCTCGGGCGATGCGGACTAGGTTTACCCTGGCCTTCGTCAGGTCGCTTGTATGGCTTGCTGAAGCGTGATTTTTGAGGCCGGTCCGATTCGCCGCTTTTGTAGTAACGCGCGTTTGCCGGTTTCCGTTTGAATCTCTTTTTCTTAAATCCGTCTTTGCGTTTCGCAGCCGGCTTGAAGGTTTTTTGGGGGCGCTGAGCCTTTTTGTCTTTAAGGTCAATAATCTCGATACGCGGACTGATAATCTCCTTCTCCAGCTCGGGGTTGGTGAAAATTGGGCGCAATTCGTACGCCAGCCATGTTTTTTCAAATACCCCACGGGCCTCTTTGAGCAACAGGAACTGGTTGGAGTAACGAGCAGAAAAATGACCGATGACCAGTCGTTCCACCTTGGCTGTCTTGGCTACAATGGCTGCATCCTGTGCGCTGGAGTGACCTGTGTCTTCGGCTTTTTCTTTCAACGGTTCGCCGAAAGTGGCTTCGTGATAGAGGATTGTTGCGTTTTCAGCCAGTCGAATGGCATTCTCACAGAATTCGGTATCCGTGACATAGACAAAGCTCTCACCTGTTCTGGGGTCACCAACAATGTCAGCCGAGTGAACCACGGTACCATCCTCAAGGGTGACATCATCTCCATTTTTGAGGGCCTTGTATTGTGCATCCTCGGTAATACCCGCTTCAGCTGCTTTGGCAGCATCGACTTTACCGGGCTTATCCTTTTCCTGAAAACGGTATCCGACACAAAACTTGGTATGTTTCAGTGGTCTGGCTTCCACGTAAAACTCCTCATCCTCCATCACCACTTCATGGTCAAAATCACTTTTGAGTTCATTGTATTTAACGGGGAACTCCAGATCAATCTGAGCCACATTAAAAACCGAGTCAATCATTTTCTTGATCCCTTTCGGACCAATAACCGTGAGTCCTTTTTCGCGTCTTTGCAGCTGAAAAGTGCTCAGCAGTCCGAAGAGACCAAAAATATGATCTCCGTCAAGGTGCGAAATAAATATGGCATCTACTTTTGAACGTTTAACACCGGCCTGCAGCAAACGCATTTGGGTATTTTCACCACAATCAAAAAGAAATATTGAGCCATCTCTCCATAATGCTACTGATGGCAAATGGCGCACGGCGGTAGGGGTAGCTGATGAGACACCCAATGGTAATACAATCATGTTGTTATCCTCTCCATTTTTATTATGGGGATTTCGCTTTCAGACGAAGTATTCCCGTGTATTTATATATGTTCAAGTTCTTCTTCTATCAATTGCTTACGGTACATATTTGCGAAGTACCCATTTAACGCCATGAGTTCATCGTGTGAACCTTTTTCTACAATCCGCCCGTCATCCAACACAAAAATTTTGTTTACATGTTTGAGTGATGAGAAACGATGACAAATAATAAAGATTGTTACGTTTTCATGATCCTTGTCAAGATGCTGTACAATCGCATCTTCCGTCTTCGTATCCACAGCGCTTAGTGAGTCATCCAGAATAAGAATTGACGGTTTGCGTACGAGCGCTCTTGCGATACTGGTCCGCTGCTTTTGCCCACCCGATAACGTGATACCACGTTCTCCCAATATAGTGTCGAATTTTTTCCCAAATTCCAAAATATTTTCTAAAACTTCTGCCTGCTCTGCGGCTTTTCTAATTTCCTGATCGGAAGCGTTCTCCTTGCCGAAGGTGATATTCTCTCGAATGGTATCGGAAAACAGGAAATTGTCCTGCGGCACGAAACCAATATTGGAGCGCAGTTCATGCAGTGGAAGTTCTTTAATATCTGTACCGTCCATCAGGATTCTTCCCTTCTGCGGGTCGTATATTCTGGGCAACAGCTGAACCAGTGTGGTCTTTCCTGCACCGGTTTTACCTACAATTCCAATCCGGTCACCCTTTGTGACTCGCAAACTGATATCTTGTATCGCAGGTAATTCTGCACCCGGGTAGGTGAAACTCACATTCTCAAGTACGATTTCGCGCCGGAACTCGTATTTCTCTCCGTTTTCGGATCCATTAGAAAGCATGTTCGGCGAATCCGGTTTTTTGCCATGATCGCCAGCAGATAACGCAACGCTCACCTTGTTTAGCGCAATCGGCTCCCTGAGCAGTTTCTGAATCCGTGAATTTGAGGCTGCAGATCGCTGGAGCAGGTTGAGTGTATATCCAAGAGACGCCACTGGCCATGTCAGATAGGTGACATAGATGATAAACTCGGCTATGTTTCCGACAGTTATCGCACCCGTCATCACCATAAGCCCACCCTGCCATACCACAAGTATAATCGAGCTGCCAATCAGCAGCAGCAGCATCGGATGAAAGAGTGCTTCAACAAGGTCCAGTCGCAATTTTTTTCGTCTGTACTGCTGGTTCTCTCTGTCAAACTGACCTTGTTCGTAAAACTCTCTGTTGAATGCTTTGATAACCCGGATACTGGAGTAAACTTCCTGTACCTTGCCAGCCATAAGCGCATATTGCTGTTGAATTTCATTGGATCTCCTGTTGATATACCGGCTCACCCAGTAAGCCATAATGGCAAGAAATGGCAGGGGCAACAGTGCCCAGAGTGTGAGTTTGGCATTGACCATCAGCATGATGAAAATAATGATAGTCGATCTCGATAACGTATTTATGGTGTACATGAAGGCCGGACCAAAATACTCACGCACTCTTACGACATCTTCAGTGGCCCTTGTGTATGTGTCACCGGACCGGGTGCTGTCATAGTATGATTGCGGAAGTTTCTGCAGATGGTCAAATATCTCGTTTCTGAGATCGAACTCGATCTTTCTGGAGGTCACAATGAGTGTTTGCCTCGTCGCAAAGAGCAGCAACCCGTAGAGCAGAACCGCGCTGACAAGAAACCCAGTATTTTGCGCTAAAAACCAGCCTGTCTCTGAAGAAAACAATGTAGTGACAACACTGTCATGAGGCTCCGGCATCAGCTCAGCCATGCGCTCAACCTCGTCCATGGTCATCCGGATGAAAATGGGTATCCAGATGAGAAAGAAATTAGCCAGGACAAGCAGAATCGAACCCAGTACAAGTGTCCATTTGTACTTCAGAAAATATCGATTCAGTTTTAAGAGTTCTTTCACAGTCCCCGATTTGATTCAGGAGAATTTTTCCGCCCAATGCGTTCCCAGCCGAAAACCTGACAAATAGGCAGCTTCCATGGAACGCCCCTGAAAGTAGTCACCAATGAGTGCAAGAGGTGCCAGTTCGTCCTCCGATTCAAGAAACGGCGTATCCAGGTTCTTTTTGGGTAATTGGTATCTCCAATGGTGCGATTGTTGCCATTCGGGTCGAGCGGCCCAGGATCCGAGCACTTCACCCAGTGCTTTCACAATTTGACGGTCAGCACTGGTTCGGTCATCTTCCTCAGACATCTTTTTTGCAAATTCGTCCGTGGTATGTGCAATGACGTTCATATCACCTGAAAAATTGCGCTTACTACTCTCGTTACATATCCACGAAAGCACCGGATGATCACATACAACTGCCTTCCAATCCACCGGGTTTCTTTCACCATATCCGGC
>SLLP01000261.1 GCA_007133995.1 Balneolales bacterium | reverse complement strand
GACTCATGTTGGATAGCGTTTGCAGTTGCGTCTCCATCCCCTCCTTCTGGTCATGAAACCACCAGCCCGGTCCATGCTGGATTTTACCCGGCACCCCATCACCCATGAAAGTTCCAATCATTGAGGCCAGCACCTCGTTGTCGGAGGAGTTCAGATTGTAGAGTATGATTCTAGGCAGCTGGTTGTTTTGCTCCAGCCGGTCCAGAAACCGCACAAGCGGGCGCGCAATATTACCGTCACCAATAGAGTCAAAACCGGTATCCGGACCCAGTTTCCGGAACATTCTGGTGTTGTTGTTTCTCAGTGCTCCAATGTGCATCTGAAAAGCCCAGCCCTTTTCATGATCCATGACGGCAAACTCATGCATCAGTGCCGATTTGAATTTCAGGTCATCGGCTGAGTCAGGTTTTTTCCCATTAAGCGCATCATTGAAAATTCGTTCCAGATCGTGTTCGGTATACTCTTCTGCATAGGGTCCTTCAATGCCATGGTCCGATGCCCTGCAACCCATCTTGTCAAAATAATCATGCCTTTGCCTTAAAGCCTTGAGAAAGGTGGAGTATCCGGTGATGCTTATGCCTGAAATCAGTTCGAGTTTTTTGATGTAGCTTCCAAAACTCTCCGGATCTTCGATCTTCATGGCGTTATCAGGCCGAAACGTCGGGAACATCACAAAATCATCAAAGTCTTCCTCTGAAAGTTGCCGGTGCTCCTCCAGTGTATCAATAGCATCGTCGGTGGAGCAGACTACCTGGACATTCATTCTTTTCAGCAGGTTACGGGTTGAAAACTCGGGAGATTGCAGCATTTCGCTTGTTTTTTCCCAAATTCCGGGTGCCGTTTCCTCATTTAGCAGCTCATCAATGCCGAAATACCTTTTCAACTCAAGATGCGTCCAGTGAAACAGTGGATTTTTGAGTGTGAGCGGAACCGTTTTCGCCCAGGCCATGAACTTGTCACGATCCGAAGTCTCCTTGCCGGTGATCAACTCCTCAGAAATTCCAGCGGTTCGCATGGCTCTCCACTTGTAATGATCTCCTTTCAACCAGACTTCGGTAATGTTCGAATAGGCGATGTTCGCCAGTGTTTCAGCCGGTGACAGGTGATTATGGTAATCCACAATGGGCTGCGATTTGGCAAACTCATGATAAAGTCGACGGGCCGATTCTGTCTGTAACAGAAAATTGTCATGAATAAAGGATTTCATTTATTTCCTCCAAATATTAGAAAACTATGCGGATTCCGGTTTCTTTCAATGGTTTTAATCAATTTATCTTCAAAGTTCAACCGCATTAACGGCACTTTTTTTGACATAAGATCGAAATAGCATCGATAATCATGCAATGCTATTCAGAAACCGGGTTTATAAATCCGAATGACCGGTGATGATCATTCATTCCTCTGATTTAGTTGAAGTATTGCAGGTTTACGATTACTAAAAGATGACCTGTTCTTTAGCTTTTATTATGATCAGACTCCGCTGAACGCAGAAAAACCACCGTCGATCGGCACTACGATACCGTGAACAAAATGCGAGGCCGGAGCCGTCAACCACATGACGGTCGTAACCAGGTCTTTCGGATCGCCAAAACGCGCGGCCGGAGTGTGGTCGATGATGGTCTGGCCACGGTCGGTCAGACTGCCATCACTTTCATTTGTCAAAAGGAACCGGTTTTGATCCGTGAGCAGAAAGCCCGGTGCAATGGCGTTTACGCGAATATCTGTCGAGTAGTGATGTGACATATGCACGGCAAGCCATTGGGTGAAGTTGCTGACAGCAGATTTGGCAGCAGAATATGCCGGTATTCTGGTAAGTGGCGTAAAGGCGTTCATCGAAGAGATGTTGATGATGTTGCCGCTTTTCTGCTCCGCAAAGTACTTGCCGAAAACCTGACACGGGAGGAACGTACCCATAAAGTTAAGATCAAATACCCATTTAATGGCATCTTCAGGAAGATCGAAGAAGGGCTTGTCCGGGCTGGTCGTCGCCGTTGGTTTGTTGCCTCCGGCGCCATTGATAAGAATATCAACTCGTCCAAAATGCTCAATGGTTTTCCGCGCTGCCTCTTCGATGCTGGATTTATCCATGACATCGGTTTTGATGGCGAGATGATCGATTCCCCTTTTTCCAAGCTCTTGGGAAACCGCAGCCATTCCTTTTTCGCCGATATCGAGCAATACAATTTTAGCTCCGACTCCACCAAGAGCATACGCCATTTCAGCACAAAGCACACCTGCGCCACCCGTGATTACAGCTACCTGTCCATTTACGTCAAAATCTTTAGCTATGCTCATTATCTCCTCTTTTTTACTGATTTTTATTGTTCAAACGGTTGTATGTGTTTCCTGAAATGTCTGTAAAGACAGTCATCGTACACATCTTCATTTTTGCTCAATACCGTCATCATGCGATCCCGGAACCTCATGCCACCCGCGGCGTTCTGTTCTGTCAGAACGGAACCAAAAGTAACGTGGAATACTTGTCGGGCATGGTCATTATCCAGAAGGCCGGGCAGCTCATCATCGGAATAACTGTCGGGATCCGACAGCTGGTCCGGGTCGGCCGAGATATGGTAGGTTTTGCGATCGGTATCAAATCGTTCGAGTGAAAAAGCAAATATCTCACGAAGCAGTCCGGGATCTGTCAGGGCTACGGCACGCAGCGCCTCGAGATAGCTGGTACCTGCTGTTTTTACGTGAACGGAACCTACACCAAGATTTCCTATGGCCTCATAGACTCCAAACTTGTCGCTGCCGGAGTGGATGCTAAGTTTGTAATTACCGTAAGCAGCGGCTATGGCCTGATGCAATAGGTATTCACGTTTGAATTCTTCGATATCTCCTTTGAAATCAACTCCTTTTTCAAAGTCACCACAAAATCTGGGTGCCAGGCTGACCAACTCCACACCCAAACGCTTTAATTCGGATGCTATCACCAGGTGCTCTTCCGGCGTTGTCGGAT
>SLLP01000033.1 GCA_007133995.1 Balneolales bacterium | reverse complement strand
GGAGAAGCTTTCGCTCTGGAAAGCCCGCTTGGATGGATGCCCCGCTACAAAGACATCGACTGGCGCGGACTTGAAAACTTCACTGAAGAAGAGTTCAACGATCTGATGTCCGTTGATAGCGAGATCTGGAAAGATGAGGTGCTCGGACACGAGGAGCTGTTCTCCAAACTGTACGACCGCCTCCCGAAAGAGTTCCTCTTCATGCGTGAACTTCTTCGCTCCAGCCTCTGGCGCTCTCCGAGCAAATGGGGAATGGAACCGGAGCGATTCTAACATCCCGATTCTGCCG
This sequence comes from Balneolales bacterium, assembly GCA_007133995.1. Taxonomy (GTDB): domain Bacteria; phylum Bacteroidota; class Rhodothermia; order Balneolales; family Natronogracilivirgulaceae; genus SKNL01. Next base: position 2,676 of record SLLP01000033.1, on the reverse strand, counting down.
GAGGATTTAAATCCGGCATCTACCACACAAAGCAAAAGGGTGGCGATTAGTATCGTCACCCTTTTTTTATCAGCTTTGCAGTCGGAAAATGATCGGCAGGGAATATCGGACCTTAACCGCTCGCCCGCGCTGGTGTCCCGGTGTGAACTTCAGATGTTTTGCCGCTTCAAGAGCCGCTTCATCGCATCCTCCGCCTATGCCGCGCACCACGACCGGATCAACGACATTCCCCTCCTGGTCAATAATGAACTGGACAATAACACGGCCTTCAATTCCTGCCCGACGCGCTATCTCGGGATATTTCAAATACTGATAGATCATACCCGCACCACCTATCAGAACCGGCATATCCTCCACTATAGTAAAAACGTCTACCTCCAGATCGAAATCCTCTTCCTCCTCATCCGGCGTGGAGGGCGGCGGCGCCGGGAGATCAAGTGCCACATCCAGGTCAAAATCCGTACTCAGATCGAAATACACATCTTCCGCCATTTCGTCATCCGGAACAACCCGGGGTGCCGGCGGGCGTGGCGGAGGTGGAGGACGATGTACCTGCTCTGTGCGGGTGACCTCCTCCATCTTGATAACCTCCTGATCCAACTTCGTTATGTTAAATTCAGACTTAAAATTAAGCTGAATCCGGAACAGAAGGTTCATTATCAGCAACACTACTCTCTATTTTCATAACGTCAATACCTGTGAGTTTTGCATTCATATTTTTCGAAATCGGAAGAATTTGATTGTCATACTCTTTACCTTTTCATCAATATTTTCATTTATCCAATCCGGTCCCAACCCTTGAATACCCCACCACAATTTGAAATCCTGAAAAAGATCTCACTGAAGCCCTGTCACACCTTCCAGCTGGATGCAAGTGCTGAATACTGGGTTGAGTTACATCAGCCTGATGATATTTTGAAACTGATGGATACCCCGGTTTTTCATCGGGAAAACCGCTTTGTTCTTGGCGGCGGCAGCAACGTCCTGTTTACACAGGATTTTCCAGGTCTCATCATCAAAAACAGCATATCTGGGATCGAGATCATATCCGAGAATCATCGCCATGTCGTACTGCGTACCGGAGCCGGTGTCGTCTGGGATGACCTGGTAAAGTACGCAGTGGGCCGGGGGTGGGGCGGACTCGAAAATCTCTCGATGATTCCCGGTCTGACCGGTGCCGCACCCATCCAGAATATCGGGGCTTATGGTGTCGAGCTGGAATCGACCTTTATTTCACTGGATGCCGTGCACCTTAAAAGTGGCATTACGGAGTCTTTCGACCGCGACATGTGCCGGTTTGGTTACCGTGACAGCATCTTCAAGAGGACGCACAAGGGAACGCATCTGATCACCCATATCACGCTGAAACTGAATAAATCACCGGAGGTTAACCTGAATTATGGTAACCTGAAAGAAATTCTTGTTTCCGAGGGAATCAATCATCCTGATATACGGGATGTCAGCATGGCGGTGCGTAAGATCAGGGCATCCAAACTGCCGGATCCCGCCATTACCGGCAATGCCGGCAGCTTCTTCAAGAATCCGGTCATCTCCGCTGAACAATTTGATTCGCTGCGCAGCATCCACTCTGATATCCCTTCCTATCCAGCCGGAAACAGGGTAAAGATTCCTGCGGCATGGCTTATTGACCAGTGCGGTTTCAGGGGAAAGCGTCTGGGGGATGCGGGTGTCCACGAGCGGCATGCGCTTATCCTGGTAAATCACGGCAAGGCGACCGGCAGTGATTTGATCGGCCTGGCATCTGCAATTCAACAGGAAGTCAGCGAGCGGTTCGGTGTGACCCTGGAACCGGAGGTCAATATCGTTGGTGGTGACAACCCGCTTTCGGCCGGGTCAGGATCCGGGTCAGGAAGCTGAGACGCCATCACCAAAAGACCATAATTAACCCCGTTCAGCTAAAGTGGAATAATTGAGGCGGCAAGGCTATAGCGGCATGTTGTCGTGCTTCTTTCGTGGCACATGATCCACTTTATGCTGCACAGTCTGCAGAGCGCGTATCAGTTTTTTCCGGGTTTCCGAGGGGTAAACCACATCATCAACATAGCCTCTTTCGGCCGCCCGCCACGGATTTGCAAAATGTTCATCGTACTGTGCCTCCAGCTCTGCCTTTTTCTTATCCCGGTCTTTGGTCTCTGCTATCTCCTTGCGGAAGATGATGTCAACGGCGCCCTTCACGCCCATGACGGCGATTTCAGCTGACGGCCAGGCGATGTTGTAATCGGCACGGATGTGTTTGGAGTTCATCACATCATACGCCCCGCCATACGCTTTCCGGGTGATGACAGTCACTTTCGGCACAGTGGCCTCACAAAAAGCGTAAAGCAGCTTGGCGCCATGGCGGATAATACCACCCCATTCCTGGTCGGTACCCGGCAGGAAGCCCGGCACATCCTCAAATACAACCAGCGGAATGTTGAACGCATCGCAAAACCGCACAAACCGTGCACCCTTCACCGAGCCGTCGATATCCAGGCAGCCGGCCAGCGAGAGCGGCTGATTGGCAACCACACCCACGCTTCGCCCGTCAATCCGGGCAAAACCCACAATCAGATTGTCCGCATAATGCTCATGGACCTCCATGAACGATCCGGCATCCACCACGCCCAGAATAGCTTCTTTCATGTCATAAGGCTTGTTCGGACTTTCCGGGATGAG
>SLLP01000114.1 GCA_007133995.1 Balneolales bacterium | reverse complement strand
GCTATCACCAGGTGCTCTTCCGGCGTTGTCGGATGTGGTGTCTCATCCACAGAAAGTTCGATTTCGGAATCAAAATCGGGATATGTATTCTTTAAATATTGACTCATTTCAAGTGTGTGCATTATCACACGCCCATATTTCACCGCTGCCTGAAGGATGGCCTGACGGGATGGCTTGAGTGTATGATCATAACCAAGAGTGAAAGCAACATCCTGGTATCGATCTGCAAATGCCTCGGGAGTGTCATTGATTTTCTCCCACGGAAGTTCCGAAAAAGCTTGCCTGAGCGCTTTATCATCCATGTTAACAACCCGGTTGTCAACAAAATCGCTCGGATCAATGGTGTACATTGTGAACCCGGCATCCACCATACGGTCAATATCGGCAAAGGTCTTCAGATGATCCGCATCGGCGCCGAACCCACCTGTATAGCCTTCCTGAAGTATCGCCCATGTAGCCGCATCCATCACTTCCCTGGCTGTACGTCCGGTACGGTCAAGTTCTCTGATGGATTGTTGGGCGAGTACCGGCAAAAAGTCTGAAGATTCCAGGGATCGCAGATGAGCAGCTCCCGCATTACCAAGCCGATCCCCGAAACCAAAGGAATTCCGATTGCCAAGGGTGGTTGGTTTTGTGAAAGGCAGCACGTCACGTATCGTCGCTGCATTGACCGGGGTCAGTTCGCAAACAAGATAATGTTGATTATTTAGTTGAGCTTTTTCTCCGATAAATCCGTCTGGAAACTGCGATACATCACTGGCAGTTAAAAGCAGTTTTCTCTCGGTATCCTTTTTTAACAACAGGAAACTGCAACCAGATTTACCGGTTACTTTAGAGAGAACAAAAAAATCCTGCAGTCCTTCAGGCAAGAAATCAGATGGCATAATGGCATCTTGTGCAGATTCTTTTTTTGATTTGTTCATAGCTGCATCAATACTCTATATGGTCAGGTGAATTATATGGTTACGTGTATTCAGTTCAGTTTCATGCAAATCCAAAAAGCCTGGGAAGAAACAGACTCAGTTCTTCGAAATAGGCAACAACGACGAGTGAAAAGAGCATCGCAAAGAAAAATGGCAGCAGTGGACGCACCACTTGAGCAATGGAGAGGTTGGCCACACCGCACCCCACAAAGAGCACCGTTCCAACAGGCGGTGTACACAGCCCCACACTCAGATTGAGAATCATCATTATACCGAAATGAATGGGATCCATACCCAGTTCAACTACTACAGGTAGAAAAATCGGGGTAAAGATCAATACTGCCGGAGTCATATCCATAAATACACCAACGGCCAGCAATGTCATGTTGATAATGATTAAAATCAGAAATGGATTGTCACTGAGCGTGAGAAGTCCGGCCGTTACGATTTGCGGAATGTTTTCATAAGACATCACCCAGGACATGCCCAACGAGGTTCCAATAAGCAGCGCAACGATTGCCGTGGTATTGCAACTGGCCAATATCGTTTTTGGCAGCTCCGAGAACTTGAGCTCACGGTTGATCACACATGCCAGGATGAAAGCATACAATACAGCAATGGCAGACGCCTCGGTAGCTGTAAATATTCCGGCAATGATACCACCTATTACGATAATGATCATCAGCAAGCTGGGAACGGCACGAGCAAATTTCTGAGCGACTACTTTCAATGGCAATCTGTCTGAAACCGGATACTTTCTTCTGAACGCATAGTAACCGGCCACCAGCATGATCATCAATCCGGTGAAGGCACCTGGAAGGTATCCTGCCAGAAACAGGGCAGCAATGGAGACACCACCACTGGCCAGGGAATAAACAATCAGGATGTTACTGGGAGGAATAAGGAGTCCGGTGGTGGAAGAGGTGATATTGATAGCTGCACTGTAGCCACGATCATACCCCTGTTTCTGCATTTGTGGTGTCATAAAGGTACCAACCGCTGATGCAGCAGCAACGGCCGAACCCGATATCGAACCAAAAAGCATGGCAGCAATGACATTGACATAAGCCAGACCGCCGGGTAGCATGCCAACAAGTGACTTTGCGAAATCAATCAATCGCTCGGCTATGCCACCTTTATTCATTATCTGTCCGGCCAGTATAAAAAAAGGAATAGCGAGCAGTGTGAAACTATCCAACCCGGTACCCAATCTTTGTGCAACTGTAGTTGCTGCAGGCGTGAAATCGACGTTGACAAGCAGTGTAACTATGGTTGATATGCCAATACTGAATGCCACAGGCACTCCGATTGCCAACAATATGACAAATGTGATTACAAGTACCAGTATCCCGAAAATATCCATAGTAAGATTGTTTAATTATTCTGCATGAATGCTGTCCGTTTCCCGGCCTGGATGAATGGGCTGGGCAGCCTCATCATCTTCGCTGAATCCGGCTTCCTGAAGAATAAAGTGTACAGCATAAATGATGATGGCAAGTCCACTGACCGGCAGAACGAGGTAGACAAATGACATGGAAACGCCCAGGGCGGGTGAAAACTGATCAAGAACCCAGGTCAGTATCACAAGCTGAATTCCGCCATATACCAGGACAACCGCTGAAAAAAGTGCAATAAGTGTGTGAATAATGATATTCAATACGTTGCGCTGTTTCCCCTTGAGTTTAAGCACAAGCAAATCAAGTGCCAGGTGCATGCGCTGCCTGTAGGCGTAAGATGCTGCCAGCAGGCCGAGCCAGATCAAAAGAAAACGAGAAAGCTCTTCGGTGAACGTGACCGGAGAACCGATGACATATCTCATAAACACCTGCAAAAGCACTGTGAGAACAAGCAGTGTCATGATCAGGACTGACATCCGTGACAGAATGTAGTCAAGTGCTTTAATCAATAAATTCATTACCTAACTCCTGGATTTCAAGAAACAGCTGATAAAGTTCGGGCTGTTGTGCCCTCATTCTCTCATAAAAAGGTTCCGATGCCTCCATAAAGGGAGTGCGATCCGGGTAAATAACCTCGACCCCCGCCTCCTGTACCGCCTTTATTGCATCTTCACTTGCTTGTTGCCAAAGTTTGCGTTGATAAGGCACCGATTCAAGAGCTGCTTCCTGAATAATTGCCCGCTGCTCCTCATCCAATACCTGTTCCCACGTATGTTGTGAAATCACCAATATATCCGGCACAGCCGTATGTTCATTGAGACTGTAATATTGTGAGACTTCATAATGGCGTGACAAATAAAAACTTGGCGGATTATTTTCTGCTCCGTCTACTACACCCTGCTGAAGTGCCGTATAAAGTTCACCCCAGGATATCGGCGTTGCTGATCCACCAAGTATGTTAACCATGCGGATTGCGGATGGACTTTCCTGTACCCGGATACTCAGACCTTGAAGATCCTCAGGGGTATGAACCGGTTGATTTGTGGTGTAAAAACTACGGGTACCCGCATCATAGTAGCAAAGGCCAATAATACGATACGGCTCACTGGCATCCAGAATTCGCCTGCCAATCGGACCATCAAGAATAGAGTACATATGATCGTTGTTGACAAACAGAAAGGGAACACTGAAAATTGAGTAGACGGATGTAAAACTTTCGATTACCGCTGCCGATACTTTGGTAATATCCAGACTGCCGATCTGAAGCAATTCAAGCGTTTCGCGTTCGGTACCGAGCTGCTCATTGGGATAGATATCGATGCGCATACCACCATCGGACTTTTGGCTAACCAGCTCAGCCATTCTTTCCATTCCTACATGTACCGGGTGCGACGAATCCAGTCCGTGTCCCAGTCTGAGGACGAGTACGTCATCATCGGGACGACAACCTGATAAAATCAACAACGCCACAAACAGTATCGCAAGTCGTAGATACGAGCCATTCATAATATTTATTATTAAACTTACCGGTCAATAATCCTTCAGTGAATAATAGCAGTAACAGAGAAAAAATTCAACGGCAAGCTTTACCGTTTAAGATTTGGCAGAATAATGATAAGTCGGATGATTTTCAACTTATAATCGAAAAAAGCCCGGACTGCTTTCGCAGCACCGGGCTTTTTTTCCTCCTGTTGCGTCAAGAAGAGACGTTGTTACTATCCGTTATTTCGCATTACTTCACGAAAAGCATTTCGCGATAGGATGGCAGCGGCCAGTAATCATCAGCCACAAGCTTTTCAAGTTTGTCAGCCAATTCCCGAACTTTATTCATTTCCGGAAGAACCACTTTGGAAAGGTGAGTTGCCTTTTCCGGTATGGTGTCGCCTCCAAGTTCTGCATTCACTTTGCCAAGTTTGTCCACAGCAACCAGGAGCTGACTCAATGCGGTATTGATCTCCTCAGCCAGTGTTTTTGTGGATGATATATCAAGGCTGCTTGTCTTGCCCCGATCATTTACCGCAAGAATCTCATTCAGATAGCGGATCGTGGCAGGGACAATCATGGTACGGGCAATGTCTTCGGTAGTTTCGGCTTCGATGTTCAGCTTGATAAAATATTGCTCGAGATAGATCTCCAGTCGAGCCTCAAGTTCCAATTCAGACAATACGCTGTATTTCTCAAAGAGCTCGATCGTCTTTTTATCGGTCAGGTAGGGAAGAGCTTCCATCGTGGTTTTCAGATTCAGCAATCCACGTTTATTTGCTTCATTCTGCCAGTCATCAGAGTACCCGTCACCATGGAACAGGATGCTGTCAATCTCACTGAAGGTTTTCTGCAGTACAACCTGGAGTGCCGCTTCAAAGTCACCACTCTTTTCCAGCTCCGTATCCAGTGCCGATGACATTTCATCGATCGCACCTGCTACAGCAGTATTCAGGATAGCAAAGGGAAAGGATACGGTCTGTTCGGAACCGACAGCTCGAAACTCGAACTTGTTGCCGGTAAATGCAAACGGAGAGGTCCTGTTCCGGTCACCTGCGTGTTTTGGTATGGTTGGGAGCACCGGGATTCCCAGACCGAGAAGTCCGCCTTCTTTTGATCGTTCCGCTTTGCCGGATTTAAGCTGTTCTACAATATCATCCAGTTGCTCGCCAACGTAGGCAGATATAATGGCTGGTGGAGCTTCATTTGCACCGAGTCTGTGGTCATTGCCGGCACTTGCTATAGATGCTCTGAGCAAGCCCTGGTGATCATGCACTGCTTTAAGTGCTGCAGCAAAGAAAAACAGAAATTGCATGTTTTCATGGGGACTGTCACCAGGTTCCAGCAAATTGGCTCCCCTGCTGGTCACCATGGACCAGTTGGCATGTTTTCCACTGCCGTTCAGACCGGCAAAGGGTTTTTCATGCAGCAAGCATACCAGACCATATTTTCTTGCGATTTTTTTCAGCATGATCATTGTAAGCTGCTGATGGTCAGCCGCAACATTAGCCTTTTCGAATACCGGCGCAATTTCATATTGGCTTGGTGCAACTTCGTTGTGCCGCGTTTTGACCGGCACACCTATCCGGTACAGCTCTCTTTCAGCCTCCAGCATAAAGGATAAAATGCGGTCCGGAATGGATCCGAAGTAGTGATCATCCAATTCCTGACCTTTGGGTGGTTTTGCCCCAAAAAGTGTACGTCCTGAGGTCATCAGATCAGGCCGGCGATAGAAATATTCCTGATCTACAAGGAAATATTCCTGTTCAAAGCCGCCTGTTGCATTCACCCACTTCTGATCTTCCACGCCAAACAGATTTAATGCACGCATCGCCTGCTTGTTGAGAGCCTCGACTGATCGCAAGAGCGGTGTTTTGAAGTCAAGTGACTCACCCTTCCACGATGCAAATACTGTCGGTATGCAGAGCGTGGATCCTCTTCCATTTTCGATAATAAAGGCAGGTGAGGTGGGATCCCAGGCTGTATATCCGCGCGCCTCGAATGTCGGTCGCAAGCCACCGCTCGGGAAACTCGAGGCATCGGGTTCTCCCCGCATCAAATCATTCCCGGAAAACTGAGTGATGGCGCCCCCACCCTGGTTCGGAGTGATAAAACTGTCGTGCTTTTCAGCCGTAGCACCGGTCAATGGCTGGAACCAGTGAGTGTAGTGTGTCGCCCCTTTCTCCGTAGCCCATTCCTTCATAACCACGGCAACGGCATCAGCTACTTCATAATCCAGCGGGGCATTGTCCCGAATTGTATTTTTCAGAATCTTCCAAACACTTCCGGGAAGCCGCTCTTTCAAAGTATCTATCGAAAGAGAATTTTCGCCGAAAATCTTGGCGATATTCATATCTATTTTCCCTGATCCATTTCTGGCTATCAAGGTATCTTCCGCCTTTCTGACGGCTTCCAGTGCGTCGAATCTCCTATACGTTTTACTCATGAAAAAAATGCTCTTAAGGTTTCAGTTTGCTTACGGTTGAACAGACAGGACAAATATAAGCCTTTAACAAAGAAAATCCATATTTATTTAAATAAATATTTCTTTTTAACTAATTATTTCACTCCTTTGTAATATTTCGCTTTATATTATGCAAAAAAGCGCTTCCAGAAGAGGTTTAAACTCATTACTTATTCTCTTTTCACTATTTTATAGAGTTCAAGTCATTAAAAATAAGATTAATATTTGCATGAAAATATCTGTTTGGATAGAAGCGGCACGGCTCAGAACATTGCCTGCATCACTTGTACCGGTGCTGGTTGGAAGCTCACTCGCCTGGAGTCATGGTCTGTTCCACCTGCCTGCAACAATCACAGCCCTGCTATGTGCCATACTCATTCAGATCGCCACGAACTTTGCCAATGACTACTTTGACTATCGTCATGGATCTGACACTGCGGACCGTGTTGGTTTTACAAGAGCCTCCGCATCCGGTCAAATCACTCCCAAAACCATGTTATCAGCTGCTTTGATGACTTTTTCCCTGGCATTTCTACTCGGGCTCTACCTGGTATTCCATGCCGGCTGGCCGATTCTCGTGATCGGGCTGCTCTCCATTGCCTCAGGTATTCTTTACACCGGAGGTCCCTTTCCACTTGCCTATAATGGGCTTGGTGATCTCTTTGTTTTCATCTTTTTCGGAATTGCTGCTGTCATGGGCACCTACTATGTCAACGCCCTGCAATGGTCCCAGGAAGCTTTCTGGGCTGCTGTTGCCGTCGGCTCACTCTCCACCATGATCCTGGTTGCCAATAACTACCGTGATGTTCATACTGATCGCAAGACAAATAAAAAAACACTTGTTGTTCTGCTGGGCGAACGTTTTGCACGCTGGCAATTTTTACTTCTGGCTGTTGTTGCTTTTGCCATTCCTCCCCATTTTTATTTTCGAGAGTCTTATGAGTTGGTCGTGTTACTGCCTGTGATCCTGCTAATACCTGCGTTCTTTTTGATCCTCCACTTCTGGAAGGAAGACCAGAAAGAGAATTTTAACACCATACTGATTCAAACAGCCCAGTTCATGACCGCATTTGGCGTGCTTTTTTCACTTGGAATCGTTCTTTCAAACTAGCCGTTATTAAATAAGACCCTGAAAAGCAATGAAACAAGAATCACTGGTACTTGCCCGCTACTCTATTCCTTTTCGCACTCCGTTTCAATACGCCAAAGGCACAATTGAAGCACGGGAAGGCTTTATTCTGGGAAACGGCAGCGATATCTGGTCTGAAGTCGCTCCTTTACCGGGCTTTTCGGAGGAATCCATTGAGGATACCAGTTCTTTTTTAAAAAACAACTGGAATTCGATCGTTCAGCATTTTCAAAAATCGACACTTGGCAAATTTTTCGTTGATGATGATAAGAAGGCGGAGCTGGAACACTTTCCATCTCTCCGATTCGGTCTTTCAATGCTTGATGAGCAGCAAAAAGCGGTTGCTGCCGGACTGCCGCTGTATTTCTTCTGGCGAAATCAATGGTTTTCTAATCCAGCAGAATCCAAAAAATATGTATACTGTAATGCGTTAGCCCATGATGAAACCATTGACGAACTGACACATTCCATTCATCTTCTCAAGGAAACGGGATTCAGGACAGTCAAGATCAAGCTTCCAGCCGATGCAAAACATGCATACGAAATCATTACTGAAACCTGTACCCGTTTCCCCGATATCATCTTTCGTTATGATGCCAACAGAGCTTTTTCGCTACCAGTGGCCAGGGAATTATTCAAAAAGCTTCAGTCTTTCGGTACTGATCAGGCTGGTAATAACATTCAATATATCGAAGAGCCTCTCAGCGCTCCTGATATCCAATCGTTTTCTGAACTTCGGGACTATGGCATATCAGTTGCCGCTGATGAATCCGCCCGAACTTCTGCTGAAGTACACTCATTGACCCAAAGTGAAAGTGTTGATTTTCTGGTTATAAAGCCTATGCTTTTCGGTTCATTCAGTGAAATGGAGGCTTTGATCCAAAACAACATCTCTGTAACTGTTTCATCAGTTTTTGAAACAGCGGTTGGTCGCACACTGCTGGCTCACATTGCCGCTTTGTTCAATACAAACAGGGAAACGGATCACGGTCTGGCCACCGGCTCTTTTCTTGTACATGATGTAACCCCATCAGCGCCGGGTCCTCATATCAAGTTCAAGTCCAAACCCGGTATCGGAATCAAGGCCAATATCGATCAACCCTGGATTATCCCTGAACTGGATTCCAACAAGACATAATGCAACCTGGCCGATCTGATCAAGAAAATACAAATCAGGAAGAGAGTGCTGACATAACCTCCTCGACTGCCGGCCGAACTTCCGGACAGCTTTCGCCCGGCCGCAGAGTTTATTCGCCCAACGGCGCACTACTTTTTAGTGCAGAATCATTCCGGGCTGAGTCTGTATTTCTAACCAACGGCACGCATTCCATATTATATAAAGACGTTCCTGCCATCCTGCTGGCAGCCCGGCAGCAATTCGAAAATGAGTGCAGTTCGCTGAATGTTGATTATGCAGACTCCACCGGTGTTCCAAATTGTGTTGCAGGAATTGATACGACAAATCGATTTGAATCGATTTTATGGATGACGTTCTGTTGGGTGAATACTATTCCGTTTGTTCCGTTCCATCCGGAAAACCCTGGTGCCCTCCATGTTTTCCGGCCAGATGTTGTGATCAGAACTTCTGATGACGCGCAATCCATTTCGAATGCAAACAAAGATGTGGATGCAATGAAGCACAATGAGATCCCGGCCTTTCACAGTTTTTTACCAGGTGATGAAATCGGACTTTCGCTTGAGGCTGCATCATCACCTCCTACACTAAAAACGCTGATACCTTATACTCATTCCCCCAATGCAATATTCTGTGGATTGGCTACCTCCGGTACATCAGGCCGGCCAAAAGGCGTCGCACTTCTCCGAAAAAATATGATTGCAGCAACACGGAATGCCTTTCGTGAGGTCCAGGCGACAACGGAAACCGGTGAACATCTGTGGGGTCATTGTCTGCCGCTGAATCATATGGGCGGTCTTTCTATTGTTTTTCGTGCACTTTTGAGCGGGACCGGTGTTTTTTTATGGGACAGATTTGATTCAGGCATCATGCTGGACACATTGAGAAATCATCCGGCCATCAGACGTATCTCGCTTGTACCAACCATGCTTCATCGCCTTCTGGATCATCAGGAAAATTCCGGCATTTCATCAGATGCAACATTGAAGCAGGTTTTGGTTGGTGGAGGCCCTGCAAACCCGGAACTTATTCGTCGCGCCCGGAAACTGGGCTGGCCGGTAACATTCAGTTACGGAATGACAGAAACCTGTGGTCAAATCGCATCCCAGAAGCTGGACGGTTCAAGTCCGGATCACTCTGTCGGGATCCCGTTTCCAGATCACGAAATTGAAATACGGGATGACCAGGACAAGGTTCATGGACCTGCCATGATCGGCTCATTGCATGTGAGAGGGCCGCAGCTGTTTTCGGGTTATCTGACGGAATCCGGCTCACTAAAGAGCTTCGCTACTTATGATGGCGAGTCTTCAGACGATAGTTGGTTTGACACCGGTGATTTTGCCCTTGTTGACAGCAGGGGCAATTTGTATATCGAAGCCCGCAGAACAGATTTGATTGTTTCCGGAGGCGAGAATATAAATCCTGAAGAGATTGAATCTGTCCTGCAGCAGTGCCCTGAAATTGAAGATGCGGGAGTAACCTGGATTCCAGACAATGAATGGGGCCAACGGGTGGTTGCGCTGCTTGTTCCAAAATCCAGGAACACCGAGGTTGAACAGCAAGTCCTTTCCTTTATCTCATCACACCTGAATGCCCATTTCCGCCCTAAAAAAATCGGCTATATCAATTCCCTTCCTCGTTCAGCGCTTGGCAAACTTGAAAGAAAAAAACTGCAAGAGCTGGCTAAAGACCAATTCTCTTGAAAATAGTATCGACGTTCCGGGTGTGATGCCCCGGATCGAACGCATCGTCCAGCTCTTTTGGGTTCATTTGCGAAGTGATACCGGGGCTGACATCCAACAGTTTCCTGAATGATCTTTTCTGCTCCCAGGCCTGCATTGCAAGTGGCTGAACAAGATCATACGCTTTCTCACGTGAGAACCCTTTTTCGATCAATCTCAGCAGGACCTGTTGCGAGAAGATCACTCCATGGGTTTTGTCGATATTGCTTTTCATATTCTCCGGATAGACTGCCAGGTTTTCAATAACACCTGCAAAGCGGTAGAGCATATAATCCAGTAAAATGAGAGCATCAGGGATGATAATTCGTTCAGCCGAAGAGTGTGATATATCGCGTTCGTGCCAGAGAGCAATATTTTCAAAGGCGGTCACCATGTAGCCGCGAAGCACCCGCGCACATCCGGTGATATTTTCCGAGCTGATTGGATTGCGCTTGTGCGGCATGGCTGAAGAACCTTTCTGACCCTTTCTAAACTGCTCCTCAACTTCCCTGGTTTCGGTTTTCTGCAGATGCCGGATTTCTACGGCTATCTTTTCCAAGCTTGCACCGATAAGTGCCAATGTGGTGATATAGTATGCATGCCGGTCGCGTTGCAGAGTCTGTGTGGATACAGGTGCAGGTTTAAGTTCCAAAAGCTCGCATGTAATTTCCTCCACCTCCGGCGGGATATTTGCGAAGGTGCCGACAGCTCCCGAGAGCTTGCCATACTCAACACCGGCTGCTGCAAATTCAAATCGTTCGAAGTTTCGCTTCATCTCTTCATACCAGAGCGCACACTTCAGACCAAAAGTTGTGGGTTCGGCATGTATGCCATGAGTGCGCCCCATCATGATCGTGTATTTATGCTCACGGGCTTTGGCGGCCAGTACAGCAATCATCCTTTCAAGACCTTGTCGAATTATTCGGTTTGACTGAAGGATTCGTACACCAAGAGCTGTATCCACAACATCGGTGGATGTCAGACCGTAATGCACCCATTTTTTTTCTTCTCCCAGTGATTCCGAAACCGCCCGTGTAAAAGCGACAACATCATGACGTGTTTGCTCTTCTATCTCATGAATACGCTGAATATCAAAATGGGCATTTGCTTCCATTTTCTGCACATCCTCTTCGGGGATGACACCCAAGCGACTCCAGGCTTTACAAGCTGCAATTTCCACATCCAGCCAGGACTGAAACTGATTTTTTTCCGTCCAGATGGAAGCCATTATATCGCGTGAATACCTTGCTATCATATTTTCTAAAGTACTATAAGATTTATTTTTTTCGTGTTCCGGCTTTTTGTTCAGTATCATCCAGAACCTTGACTTCAACCTTTGACAATCTGTTGTTATCCATTTCATTGACGGTCAGTTCCAGACCCTTGAACTCAATCGTCTCACCCTCTTC
>SLLP01000222.1 GCA_007133995.1 Balneolales bacterium | reverse complement strand
TGGATGAATTCCTCGGTGATAATGAGGGTCTTGTTATTGCAGAAGTCGAGTTGGAATCAGTCGAGGAGTCATTCGAAAAACCCGATTGGCTGGGGAAAGAGGTGACCGGCGATATACGATACTACAATTCCAGTTTGATGAAAAATCCTTTTAAAAGCTGGTCAGACAAAGATTCTGATTAAAGAAGTTGGAATCGCATGCATCATTCAGTGCACAAGCTCGTCCCAGTCGCCGGCATATAAGGGAGCAAACTCCTTATCCATCTCCTCTCTTCGTTCGAAGATTTTTGCCGCGCGTTCACGTGAATCCGGATGGGTGCTGACCCATTCCGGAATATTCCTGCCACCGTTTTTTGTGGATACGCGCAACAGGAAGTTGCCCAGGTACATCGGATCAATCTCCGCCGTAGTTAGATAGTCGATGGCTTTTTGATCCGCCTCCCTCTCCTGATCGCGACTGAACGCTGTGGTAGTGAGAATCCTGAGGATATTGGCTATTACCTCCGATCCCGCATCCATCCCGCTCATCATGAGCAGCAGCGTAGTACCGAATTCCGTCATCATCCGGTCCATGACATGGTTCTCCGTAATATGGCCCAATTCATGAGCCAGCACCCCGGCAAATTCTTCTGCATTTTCAGCGAAACTGAGCAGGCCGGTAAATACGATGACATTTCTGCCGGGCAGCACCGCCGCATTGATGGTGGCACTGTCGAAAACATGCACGGCTATGGAATCCGGATTCAGGCCGTTAGCCTCACAGATCCGGCGATGGATCATGTCAACGACCGTCAGCATTGAGTCATTATCAACCCTCTGGTATTTCAGGTCGAGTTGTCTCAGCAACAGGTCGCCGATACGCCGTTCGGTCTCACGACCGATGGACCCGGTGGTGGTCTCGCCTACAAAATCGATCCGACTCAGGCCATACCATATGGCTGCAAAGAGCAATATCGGAATCAGAAATTGAATGGCAGTTCGTTTCATGTCCGGGCCGGGGTTGAGAAAGAGGGTGCTCGTGCGTGCGTCGGGTGACGAAGAAGGGATCCAATGATCATTTGCGGCACAGGGCATGGGCCATCGGTCCCCAGAACCACCATTCCACATGCACGCCGCGCCGGCTTTTAACGGCAGAGTAAATGGTCAAGATGAATTCCAGCAGATTGATCAGCAATGCCGTGATAAGATATGCGATGTAGTAGTTGCTGAGTTCGCCGGCACCGAAGAAAATGTAGAGCGTCCAGCCAACAACAGCCGAATTCACGATAAAAATAGTGATCTGCGAGAGCATCGCCTGAGTGCAGTGCCAGCGGGTGAAATATCCACCCTTGCGGTTGCATATATAGAAGATGACCGTCGCCAACAGGTTCGCGATGGGCATGGGCATACCCACCACGAGAGCTATCAGGGACATAATGTAACTGCTGGATGCCTTCTCCAACTCGGATTTTGAGGGCTCGTAAGGAAAGGTTGGATGCTGAATCATATTTATTATTTTAATCTGATGAGTGTAAACCGGCCGGTATCACTGGAGTCTATTTGTTCCATGATCAGAGCCCTTTTGTAATGTTCCAGGCCCAGTTGGCAAGGATCAACACGACCAGCAGGGCGGCCACCCATTTGTGCTGTTTGAGCCATGCCTCGGCGATCAGGTAACTGCGATGCAGGGAGTCGTGTTTGCGGACCAGATCCAATGCAACCCAGGCCGGCAAAGCAATAAGCAGAAAAGCGGCGAAATAGCCAAACGGGTTGGTCAGCGCGGCGCCGTGCAGGTTGCCTTCCATAATGAGAACTATGGATCGGGCCGATCCACAGGATGGACAGGGGATGCCTGCTAGCCGGTTTATCGGACAGACCTGTGCGGATATTCTGCCATTGGAATTATGGTAAAAGTAGGACAGCAACCCATAGGATGCAACAGCCAGGGCCATAACAAGGGTATATAAGCGGGTTTTGGTCAGCATATCGTTTCAGGTATACGAACCGTCTTGACATTTTGTATCAGGCTGGCAACCATCATCAATAGTAGCCGATTGCCTGCTGGATTTCTTCGTAGTTGACTTCACGTGCACGCCCCATGATCAGAAAATAATCGACAATGGTCCAGATGCCCAGTCCACCGCATGTCAGCAGTTTGGCGATGCCCAGTCCGACATCACCCACAACAAAGCGGTCCACACCTAGTGGACCCGCTACAAGCGAGACGATCAGCAACATGATCGGATCCTTGTAATTGATGGCCTGGACACGTGCAAATTGGGATTCATCCGCTTTTTCGAGAGCATGGCTGATGGACGGGATCTGATGCGACTCAAAGTACTTGCCATTGGACATGATGAACATGTCAACTCGTTGTTTATCCATGAACTATCCCCGTTTTTCTGAGTTTTCAATTTTCCCGGAGGTTTTTCCCTTTGAATGGTGAAATACCCGAGGCGGCTCTCAACTACACAGAAGCCTGATTGTAATCAAGATGGCCTTTGCGCGTATGGTCCTTGCATGTGGCGTTAGAATTAAGAATTACAAACACGTAAGACAATACGACAATTTATAAAAAAGTTCAGAAAAAAATTTAGAAGCGTCCGTATGGGGAGAAGAACGGGATGCGGAAGAGCCGGTGGCTAATGCTGTGCAGTGCGGGTCGTGCTTCAGCGCATCAGCGCATCGGCAGTGACTTCCTGGAAGCCGTGGGGCGGCCGTTCGAGCGACCAGGTTTCGAAATAGAAATGACGTTCACTGCTTACGCGTTTTCCGTTGATGGTGAAACAGCGCAGGGTGGGGTCGATGATGTCTTTACAGCCATTAAAGAGTGATTCGTACAGGTTGTCGCGGCAGAACAGGTGCAGGTCGAAGCCGTGATGTGCTTTTTCCGCGAGGATGACAAGATGTCCGCGGTCCAGAAGTGCTGTCAGAGGTTCAAAGCGTTCGCGGATGCCGGTCCGGTCGTCCAGGATCAGCCCGGACCGGATATGCTGGTCGGATGTGTCTCCGCTGAT
>SLLP01000092.1 GCA_007133995.1 Balneolales bacterium | reverse complement strand
TGAGCGCAGTTGTTCTGGATATGGACGGATTGATGATCGATACCGAGCCGCTATACAAACAGTCCATGCAGGAAACAGCAAGAGAACTTGGCTATGATCTGACCGACGACTTCATGATGAGCCTGGTGGGCCGACCCGACACCGACTGTCGAAGACTGATCATGAAAGAGCTCGGTGATTCTTTTCCCCTTGATACATTCTGGATGCGGTGGCCGCAAATCTGGAGGGGGATCGCATCCTCCAATGGAATCAAACGGAAGCCCGGCCTGGAGGAACTGCTGTCCTACCTGTCAGATGCCGGACTCCCCATGGCCATTGCCACTTCAACCTACCGCGAACAGGCCGAATTCAGCCTCAAAGCGGCAGGTGTGACAAACGCCTTCGGACACATGGTAACCGGTGACCTGGTTGAGCACGGCAAACCGGCACCGGATATTTTTTTGGAAGCAGCCCGGCGCCTTGAGGTCGACCCGCAACTCTGCATCGCTCTTGAGGATTCCGAAAACGGTATTCGTGCGGCATCAGCAGCCGGCATGACTGCCATCATGGTGCCCGATCTGATTCCCCCATCCGATGAAATCCGCTGTCTGGCAAACCAGGTGGTGAATTCGCTGCACGAAGTCAGATCGTTGATCTCCGGTATGAAAATATTGCAACGCTAGCATGTAAAGCCGTTACAAGTCACATGCAGTGAAGCGGCACTATCATATAAAAAACTCAACATCCGGAAATTGGATCCTCATACGGAAGATCTCCCCGATTGTTCCGCCTGCAATACTGATTTCTTAGGCTGTGGATAACCAGCAATCATATTGACTAATTTTTGCTTGAGAACACATCCCACCTTTACAATGTCATTGATTATTATATCTTTATCGGTATCACCATAATCGCTGGTTATTCGGGAGTCATCATGTGTGCGCCGAACAGTATAAGGAGAAAAGCAAATCACGGATCCACCACTATCTGCAACTTTCTTCAGATCACCGGCCCTGCTGCATCCGAACTACTTTCAACTTTTCTACTCTCAACTTTTCTACTCTCAACCGTACCATTTGCAGCCGTACCATTTGCAACCGTACCATTTGCAGCCGGAAAGACAACAGCTGCACTTAATACGACCGTATTCATCTCATCGGACCAAGGTGCAACCGGATTTGCACAACCTGACACGATCGCCGTTCGCACCCTCATCGATTCAAGCCGCGCCATATACTCATCGGATCTAAAGCAATCTCTCAGGACCGGTCTGGAAGCACTGGCTGCAGCGGAGGAGATCGGCTACCTGACCGGAAAAGCGGATGCCCTTGACAACCTTGCCACCATCTACAGCCGGATGGGCGAGAACCGGAAAGCAATGGCTCACCTGAAACAGGCCCTCGAATTGAACAGGACACTTGGCAACCAGCGGGGCATCGCATCCAACCTTGTAGTCATCGGAGGCGTTTACAAGCGACAAAGCCACTATGAGCGGGCACTGGATCATTTTTATGAATCGCTGCGCATTTGCGAACAGATCGATTTGGAAAACGGCATTGCGGCAAACCTGGGCAACATCGGCCTGATCTATCATGAAATGGCGGAATACCACCGCGCACTGGACTATTATCTCCGTGCGGAACGGCTCAACCGCGAAACCGCCAACAGCTACCTGTTGGCGGTCGTGCTCAACAACATTGGATTAACGTACAGTAACCTGGGAGAGTTCGAAAAATCATTAGCATATCACTATGAGTCACTGTCCCTCAGGAAAGAGAGCGGGAGCACCATCGGCATGGCCTACAGCTTCAACAACATAGGCAAGTTGCGGCATCTCATGGGCGATCACGAAGCTGCGATGGAAGCCCTGTCAAAGGCGCTGGAACGGAACGACGGTCAGGATCCGGACCTGGAATCCATCATCCATGAACATTTTGCAAGAATTCTGCTGGATACGGGTGACTATGAGAAAGCTGCGGTACACGCTCGGAAAAGTCTTGACCTTTCCCGGGAATTCGGCACCCGTCTCGGTGAGCAGGAAGGATACCGGCTGCTTTCGGATATCCACGGCGAAAAAGGCGATTACCATGCAGCTCTGAAGTATCATCGCAGGCTGCTTGATGTCCGGGACAGCATCTTCAACGACAGAATGGCATCCCGTATCGAAGAGCTACGTGCCCGATACGAATCCGAACAGCGGGAAGCACAGATCGCCCTTCTGGAACAGCAGCAGCAGCAGGATCAGCTTGTGCGGAGTGCCCTGACGGCCGGTGTGGTGCTTTTGCTGATCATGGCACTTTTGATATTCAACCGGCAGAAAACAGTGATCCGAAAGAATCGAATTGAACTGGAGAATCAACGGCTTAAAAAGCTTCAGCTGGAGCAGGAGCTGGATTTCAAAAAAAGACAGCTGACCTCATACTCTCTTCATCTGGTCCAGAAAAATGAACTTATGAAGGAGCTGAGTGACAAAATCCACAAAATTCGAAGTGAAAAGGACAACGGTGCCGATTACGGTCTGAAGAGCCTGGACAATCTCATCCATTACAGCTTCAATCTGGATGAGGACTGGGAGGAGTTCAGGCTCTATTTCGAAGAGGTGCACCCTGGTTTTTTTGATTGGCTGAATGATAACTGCCCCAACCTCACTCCCAACGAACTGAGGCTTTGCGCCCTGCTCAGGTTGAACCTCTCCAGCAAGGAGATCGCTTCGCTTCTTGGCATTTCCCCACCAAGTGTCAAAATCGCCCGCTATCGCCTGCGAAAAAAACTGCAGCTGAATACGAAAGAGAGTCTCACCGGTTATCTGATGGGTATGGATACAGAGTCCAACAGTAATACGAAAACACGCACGCCCTGATCCTCCTGGTGCATCCGGCCGCCCGTATACCTTTTGTATACCTTTCTGAAGTTGCACTTCCATATTCTGGCGAATAAATTATTTACATGTTGAATACCGTAGATACATCTTCATAGCATAAATAAATAACGGCACAGCATGAATAAAGATTAATACGTAAAGCCGCAGCAGGCACGGACAAAGCACAGCTTTACTGCCGGCTGTCGGCTGCTGACTGCTGACTGC
>SLLP01000080.1 GCA_007133995.1 Balneolales bacterium | reverse complement strand
TGATGCGCGAGTTTTATGTGGAAAAGGATGTGATTATGGAAGAGCGGCGCGACAGAATCGACAATTCACCATTCGGGAGACTGATGGAGGAGTTCGTATCTACTGCCTTCTCAGCTTTCCCATACAAACATTTGCCGATCGGTTGGCCATCCGATATTGAATCTGTGACCATAAGCGACGCGCTGGATTTTTACGAGCGCCATTATGTGCCCGGGAACATCACTATTTCTGTTGCCGGTGATGTTGATCCTGAACAGATTCGGAGCTATGCGGAAAAATACTTCGGGCCCATGGAGGCAGGTAAAACTCCCCCAAAAGTATTTACCATTGAGCCCGAGCAGAGAGGTGAGCGACGCTTGGTCATCGAGGAGGACAATCAACCCATTCTCATGATCGGATATCACAGTGTGGATGAAAACCATCCCGATGCCGTCGCCATGGACATCCTGAGTGGCATACTTTTTGACGGACGAACATCACGGCTTTATCGCCGCTTGGTAACCGATGAACGCAAAGCACTTCAGATAGGTGGATTCAACGGATTCCCGGGCAGCCGGTACCCCGGACTGTTTGTAATTTACGCCATTCCTAACCAGGGTGTGGATCTTGCAGATATAGAGGAAGCAATTTATGAAGAATTGGACCTTATTCGCGAGGGAAATATTGAGGAAAGCGAGATTCAGCGTGTTCGCACCAACGCACGGGCATCGGTTATTCGCGGACTGTCATCCAATCAGGGCATGGCACTCAATTTTGCTCAAGCACAGTCCAAAAGAGGCGACTGGAGAGCCATTTTTACTGACCTGGATGTAATGGACACAATCACAGCAGATGACCTGCAGCGTGTCGCTGAAACCTATTTCAGGAAACAAACCAGGACTGTAGCGGCCATTCGCACACGCGACGAGGCAACCGCATCCAACTAAATGTATTAAAAAATGAAAATCACGATGAGACTACTATCTGTCACTTTAGTATTGATCTTTTTGCTCGGCGGATCTGGTACTTCCGGGCAAACACTGCAAAGCCCTGTTGCGGGTCTTGAGTTTCCCGAACCTAAACCGTTCACGTCACCTGAAGTTGAGCGCTTCAGCTACAATGGAATCGAATTTTTTCTGCTAAGGAATGATGAACTTCCCCTGGTGAACGTAAACGTGATCATTAATGGCGGTTCCTGGCTTGATCCGGCCGGCAAGGTTGGCCTTGCATCCCTTACCGGCACCGTACTGCGATCGGGTGGTTCTGGGCAATATCCCGATGAAGAACTAAACGAACTGCTTGAAAACCGCGCTGCAAGCATGGAAACGGGATTTGGGCTTTCCAGCGGTTCGGCACGCATGAACGTACTGAAGGAAGATTTTGAGGAGATGCTGCCGGTTTTTACCGATCTCCTGAAAAATCCCCTGTTTCCTGATGATCGGATTGACCTGGCCAAAACACAACAAAGGACGGCAATTTCCCGGCGCAACGAGGAAGCTTCTTCTGTTGCAGGCAGGGAGTTCCGCAAACTTATTTACGGACCGGAATCCGTCTATGCAAGGCATGTTGAATATGCCACGCTCGAGAATATCAGCCGTGATGATATGATCCGATTTCATCAGAAAATTATGCAGGGAAGCAACCTTCTGGTGGGTGTTGTTGGTGATTTCGATCCGGATACCGTTCGAAACCAGCTTGAGCAGGCATTCGGTATATTTGACGAAGGCGATCCGGTGGATATGGACATGCCTGATGTCGACTATGAGTTTGAATCCGGTCTCTTTTTTGCACACAAGGGCGATATGAACCAAAGTCAGATCCGCCTGGGACATATCGGTGGTTATCGTGACAATCCCGATTACGCTGCACTTCAGGTGATGAATGAGATACTGAGCGGCGGTTTTTCGGGAAGGCTCTTTCAGGAAGTGCGGACCGAACAAGGTCTGGCCTATGGAGTTTACGGTGCTTACACAAGCAATGTAAGATACCCGGGGGTATTCTTTGCAGGTCTGAGTACTGGTTCGGAGAACACCCTTGAAGCATACGAAGCCACCATGCACCAGATCCGCCGGCTTCAGGACGAACAGGTCTCACAGCAGGAACTTGATGAGACAAAGGAGCGCATCTTCAATCGAATCATCTTCCGATATGACAGCTATGCACGAATTCTTGCCGAGCAAATGAGTAATTACAACCTTGGGCTTCCCGAGGACGCCTTTGAGCTATACATTGAGCAGGTCCGGCAGGTTACCGTAGATGATATTCAACGTGTTGCCATTGAAAACCTGCAGCCTGACAAAATGAAGGTGCTTGTGGTCGGTAATCGCGACCTGGTCACTGATCAGCTTGGCAGAATGGGGGATTATCAGGAAATTGATATCTCCATTCCCCGCCCGGGTGCGGAACGTGCCGCTGTTGATGGTGATCCTGTCGCCGGAAGTCAGTGGATGAATAAAGTCTCCGAAGCAATGATTGAAAGTGGCACCAACGTCGGTACGCTTATCCTGGAGGGAACCCAGTATGTGCAAACCCCCCAGGGAGAAATGCCGCTGGAGGTGACCTCCCGGCTGCGTTTTCCTGATACCATTAGCATGGAGATATCGACTCCGATGGGTAGCCAGATCATTGAAGTGGCTGACGGTCAGGGTGTCGTCAGAATGGGAGGTCAGCAGCAACAGCTGCCACAATCTTTTGTGGAATCCCTGCTTGAGGACCTGAAACGAAACCCCCTGCATCTGGCCATGGAAGCAGCCACACTTGATGCCAAACTGATCCACGAGGAAGAAGATGTCAGAAAAGTCCACATCGGCGGTGATTATGATATGACGATTCATATATCGGATAGTGAATCACTACCGGTGGAAATATCCTATTCGCAATTCGATCCTGATCAGGGACGCGAGGTGGAAGTTACCTTAATTCTGAATGACTGGACCTGGAATGACGGTGTACGCATCGCTTATGAACAAGAGCGTTATTCCGACGGTGAGCTGGTCAGCCGGACTCTCATGAGCGGTCACAGTATTGAATAAATAACCCGATATTTATATCATTAAGGGCTGTTAGACAACGTCCTGGCTTGCCATCGGCGAGTAAGGGCGAAACTTTCACAATATTTATAAGCACGCCACTGTTATTGTCAGGCAGGTTGAATAATTCAGAAATAATCTTAGCTTATAATAAACAATCGTTGTACATGCTAATAAGAATCAGACATTTAGATGCTTTTGACATATAAAAGTGTTCGGTAATCGATAGCGGACTTGAAAGCAATCCGAGTCCCGGTTAATGATCTGACAGATGATTAATTGTTCAGATCTGGCAAGAGCGATGATTTTAGTGGTTGGTCCGGAATGATAGCGGTTCGTCACAACGTTATGATAATCCGGTTTGGGCGGAAGCGGACTAACGGTGAACAGTATAAAAAAAAGGAGGTCACATTGTCTTACTTCGATTTTAAGCCAAATGAATCGTTTTTTATCAGAGGAGAAGCACCCAGATACAAATCGTACAATCTCAGAACATTTGAGAAAATCCCTCAGATAAAAAAACTGCCTGAAGACATTCGTTTTGCGATACGAGTCGTTGGAAATGTATTGCCTTTCAAGGTGAATAATTACGTAATCAGAGAACTTATCAACTGGGACAATATCCCGGATGATCCGATGTTTCAGCTTACATTTCCTCAAAAAACGATGCTCAAGCCACATCTCTTCGAAAAAATGGCTGAAGTCCTGAAAAGAGATGCATCTAAAGAGGAAATCAAGGCTACTGCTAATGAAATACGGATGCAGCTGAATCCCCATCCTGCAGGCCAACAGGATGAAAATACACCACAGCTCGGATGTGAGACACTCGAAGGCATGCAGCACAAGTACCAGGAAACAGCACTCTTTTTTCCGAGCCAGGGCCAGACCTGCCATGCCTACTGTACGTTTTGCTTCCGATGGCCTCAGTTTGTAGGTATTGACGAGCTGAAATTCGCCACAAAGGAGTCGAAAGTGCTCGTGGATTATCTGAAAAATCATCCCGAAGTCACTGACGTACTTTTCACCGGCGGCGACCCCATGATCATGAAGGCCAGCGTATTGGCTTCGTATATTGAGCCCTTGCTCGAAGCCGATTTACCGAATTTGAGAAATATCCGAATCGGTACCAAGGGATTGGCTTACTGGCCCTACAAATTTGTTACGGACAGTGATGCGGATGAGATGCTCGACTTGTTCCGTAAAGTAACTGATTCAGGACTCCATCTCGCTCTGATGGGACATTACTCGAACCCGGTAGAGCTGACAACAGATATTCACAAAGAAGCTGTCCGCCGCGTCCGATCCACGGGAGCCCAGATCAGAACACAATCTCCGCTGTTGAGGTATATCAATGACACCTCTGACGCATGGGCCGAAATGTGGCGCGAACAGGTCAAACAGGGCATGATACCCTATTACATGTTTGTTGTTAGGGATACCGGTGCACGTCATCACTTCGATATTCCCCTCGAGCAGGCCTGGAAAATTTTCCGCGGTGCCTACAAGCAGGTAAGCGGAATTGCCCGAACCGTACGCGGTCCCAGTATGTCGGCAGGCCCCGGCAAAGTTCAGGTGCTTGGCGTGAGTGATGTGGCAGGTGAAAAAGTGCTCACACTGCGATTCATCCAGGGAAGGAATCCGGACTGGACCGGACGCCCGTTCTTTGCCAAATACAACAAAAAAGCCGTCTGGCTGGATGATCTTGAACCGGCTTTCGGAGAAAAACAGTTTTTCTTTGAAAAAGAGTCAGAGCAATTGTCCATCGAGGACTTTAGCGGAGGCTCAGGTGACTCGAATACGGAAAAAAGAAATGGGCATTCCAACGGGACATCCAATGGCAACCCCAACGGTCACTCCAAAGGAAAAACAGGCAGAAAAGAAAAGCTGGATCTGAAAAAGATCGTCGATGATGTGAACTGAAATCCGGGTGTCAGTCTCCCGATTTAACGAACTGGCCTTTATTATAGATCGCAAGAGCATGGCCTTTCAGTTTATTATTCAGCCAGGGAGTATTGGCAGATCGCGACCGGATGGTGTCCTTGCCGCACACCCACTCCGTTTCGGTATCAAATATGGTCAGATTTGCCGTTGCGCCTTCGGCCAGAACGGGCACCGGGATATTCAGGATTTTTCTGGGATTTACAGCTATTTTCGTAACGGCATCCTGCAGGGAAAGTTTTCCCGGGTTGATTAATCGCATGCATACGATGCTCCAGGCTGTTTCCAGTCCGATGATGCCATTCGGAGCGTATATAAATTCAACCTCTTTCTCATCCACCGAGTGCGGCGCATGATCGGTGCAAATAACATCAATAGTGCCATCCCGGAGACCTTCCATCATTGCCTCCAGATCATTGGCAGTGCGAAGCGGGGGATGCATTTTGCAGTTGGTGTCAAATTGTCGCCGTTCGATCTCCTCGTCGGTCAAGTCAAAGTGGTGAGGACATACTTCGGCAGTCACTTTCAAGCCTTTCTTTTTGGCATCACGCACAAGCTCTAATGCTTTACGTGTACTAATATGTGCCACATGGAGGTGACCGCCGGTAAGTTCAGACAGCAGGATATCACGTGCAATCATCACCTCCTCAGCAATGGACGGTGTTCCCGCGAGTCCAAGCCGGGTTGATACGCGACCTTCATGCATATGACCGGGCCGGGAAAGCGGAAGATCCTCTTCATGATTGATGACAGGTACACCAAGCATCGCAGAATATTCCAGTGCAATGCGCATAAGACGGCTGTCCTGAACCGGATCACCGTCATCACTGAAGGCAACCGCTCCACCATCCTTCATATCACCCATCTCGGCAATCGATTTTCCCGCTCTCTCTTTGGAAACCGTACCTATGGGATACACATCCACCGGCAAGCCGTTCGCCTGTTCCAGGACATAACTGACCACATCACGCGTATGGATAGGTGGATTGGTGTTAGGCATGCAGGCCACAGCGGTAAAGCCACCGGCAGCTGCGGCAGCACATCCGGTCCGGATTGTCTCCTTGTGCTCAAATCCCGGTTCACGCAAATGGACATGCATATCCATCCAGCCGGGAGACACGTAAGCTCCCCTGCCGTCAAATACGTTTTTCTCCGTACCGGAATCACCGCCGGATCCGTCTGACAGACCCACGCCTATTTCCACTATTTTCCCACCGCGAATGCGGATATCGACGGTCTCCGAGCCGTCCCGCTTTTCATCAACCGGACGCACATTTTTAATCAGTAAATTCTTTTTATTGCTCATCGCAAGTAATTATTATGAAGGTTCGATGCAAATATAACCCATTCACAAGAAAATGCCTTACGATTGACATGCAATTTCATGATCAGGAAATATTCGAGGTACTGAGTGTCAGCGATCTTACCGATGAGATCAAGCTGATGCTGGAAGAGCAATTCGATTGGGTCAGTGTGCGCGGCGAGGTGAGCCAGCCCCAAACCAGCCGAAACGGCCATCTCTACTTCACACTCAAGGATGCAGGTGCACAGCTTTCCTGTGTGATGTGGAACTCCATGCGGCAGCAGCTTGAAAGCATTCCGAAGCACGGGGATGAAGTGATCGTAAGCGGATCGGTGCAGGTCTATGCGCCCCACGGTCGATATCAGCTCATCACCCGGTCGATCCGTGCGGCCGGACTCGGCGCACTGCAGCTGGCCTTCGAGCAGCTGAAGCATAAACTGCAGGCTGAGGGATTATTCGACGAAAGCCGAAAGCGTGCGCTTCCCAGATACCCCGAAGTGATCGGTATCGTTACCTCCGCCACAGGTGCAGCTTTTCAGGATATGCGCAATACACTGGAAAAACGGTATCCGGCCTGTCAAGTCCTGCTCTATCATGCTTCTGTGCAGGGGCAGCAGGCCGCTTCCGAGATAAGCGAAGGTATTCGCTTTTTTTCGGAGCTGGAGGATGTGAACCTCCTGATCGTGGGACGGGGAGGCGGTTCACTCGAGGATCTCTGGGCATTCAATGAAGAAATCGTCGCCCGGGCAATTTCTGAGTGCCGTGTGCCCGTCATCAGCGCGGTCGGACACGAAACCGATTTCAGCATATCCGATTTTGTGGCTGATGCACGTGCGGCCACGCCCACGCAGGCTATCGTGATTGCAGTCCCTGATCAGAACGATCTGCAAATGAAAATCAATGACTTTCAACTCACCATCGAAAAACGGCTGATGGATATGCTCAACCGCCATAAGGATACCGTAATGCGCTTTCTGGATAATTATGCTCTCCACAAGGTCAAACAGCGGATTACCCGTCAGGCCGAAACCATAGTATGGCAGGAAAAACAGATGGCGGGTATCCTGAAACGGATACTGCAGCAAAAAAGGGACCGAAACCGGCATCTTTCCGATACCCTTTCCGGAATGGCAATCAGATATCTTGTACAAAGAAAATCGGAATGGAATGCATTACACCACCGGCTTCTCGCCACCGACCCCAATGCACCACTAAAAAAAGGTTATACCCTTATCTACCAGGAGGATAAGTGGGTGCGATCGTCAGACCGGTTCTGCCCCGAAAAACCATTTGATGTCGAATGGTCCGACCGAAAAATCAGGATCGGTTGAATCCCTTCGACTTACATTACGATCATTTTCACCATCTCAATTCTGGATTGTCTCGCCTTGCTGATGATGAATTTATGATTCCCGATCAGGATCTCCTCGTTTACCTTGGGAATTCTTCCGGTTTCGTGGATAATGTAACCTGCTACCGTCTCAAAATACTGATTTCGCTCGGGTAGCCGGGTTGACGGGAATTTCTCAGAAAGCTCATGCAGCGGCACGTCACCACTCAGTACGAAGGTGTTATGTGAGAGCTTTTTCATCACCATATCCTCCATATCGTACTCATCCTGAATATCACCGACCACCTCTTCGAGCAAGTCTTCGGTGGTGACCAGTCCAGCCGTTCCTCCATACTCATCAATCACAATCGCAAGAGAGATATTGAGCTTTTGAAATTCCGAAAGCAGGTCCTTGGATTTCTGGCTGGATGGGATATGCTTGACGGGACGAATAATCTCATTGAGCTTTTTGGGCTTCTTGAAGAGGTCGTAGGCAAAAACCACACCGATCACATTGTCAATGGATTGCTCGTACACCGGTACCTTTGAAAAACCCGATGAGACAAATTTCTGCAATGCTTCCTGCAGGCCGGCATTTTTTTCTACCGCAACAATCTCCGTGCGGGGTATCATTGACTCTCTGACCCTCTTATTTGAAAGTTGAAGCACGTTGGTCAGCAGTTCCGAATCATCACGGTCGATATCCGATTCCTCACTGTCGCCAAGCTCCCGCAACAGCATTTCAATATCCTGGCGGCGATACACCTGTACCGACGATTCAGATTCTGGTATGATCATGCGGATAAGGTGGCCAGCAACCCCGTTGGCAATCCGGATGAACGGGTAAAAAATGATACTCAGAACCCTGTGTATTGCAGCCAGATTAAATGTCATCGCTTCGGAATTGATACGAAATACCACCTTTGGAATGATCTCACCAAATACCATGATGACCAGGGATGCGATGATTGTCTGGATGAGCAGGATGACCAGATCGGATGGATACACCTCAAAAATGGAGAAATAGATGTTGGATACCGGCTGAACCAGAAACAGAGCCATCAGTGTGGCATACAGTACATTGGCGACATTATTACCGATCAGCGTGGTGGACAGAAAGGCCTCGGGATCCTTGAGGAAATGGGCCAACGCTTTCGAGCGTATGGTGTTTTTTCTGGCCCGGATTTCAAGCTTGAGCCGGTTGGCGGAAACATAACCGATCTCCGATCCTGCAAAAAAAGCACTCAGCAGAATCACGCATGCAATTAGCAGCCACTCATTCATAAAGCAGCTCCCGGGTCAGATTCCAGGTCCAGTTCCAGGTTTTTGTCCAATTCCAGTTCCAGTTCCAGGTCCTGTTCCGGTGATGGCGAAGAGGTATGCAAAGTAAGTCTGCGGCTTTATTGTTTGCCTGTTGTTGTGGCCGGGATCGTGCGATCCCGCCGATGATTATACTTATCTGATGATTTTGCCAATTATAATTAATCTGCTGATAAAAATGGTTCTGAAATTTTAGAAAAATCAGCCGTTTTCTGCATCTTTTCATATCTGTGTTATAATTATAAAATACAGCTTTATCTGTTACGAAACCCGGGTTTTCGTTTTTCCAGAAAAGCGCCCGTACCTTCGTACGCGTCATCGGTTCCACAAAGATGCCCGAAGAGCCGGGACTCATCATGAAAACCCTGAGCCCGATTGGGATATGCGGCATGAATTGATCTGATTGCCATACTAATGGCAATAGGTGCTTTTTTGATAATGTGTTTTAACCATTTACGAGAAGCTTCCACTGTTTCACCTTCGCCCACCACTTTGTTCACAAGGCCTATTTCATACGCCCTGGCGGCATCAACCGGATTTCCATCCAGAATAAGCTCCAACGCCCTGCCCTTGCCGATCAGTCTTGGAAGCCTTTGGGTTCCTCCATAACCGGGCATCAATCCCAGCCCAAGTTCGGGCAATCCGAAACTCGCTTGGGCTGAAGCTACACGCAGGTGGGCTGCCAGGGCAAGCTCGCAACCTCCACCCAGTGCGTACCCCTCCACTGCAGCTATCACCGGCTTGCCGGATGACTCAATCCGTGAAAGAGCAGCCTGGCCCCTTTCAGATACCCGTTCTCCACTCCTGACCCTGAGGTTGTGAAGTTCTGAAATATCGGCACCGGCAGCGAAAGCTTTTTGTCCGACACCGGTAATCACCACACCACCGACTTCCTCATCTTCCTGCAGCGACACAAACAGTTCATCCAGCTCCCCGATCATTTGCATACTCAGGGCGTTGTGCTTGTCCGGTCGGTTGATACTGACCGTTGCAATGTGATCCTCGACATCCACCAGAAGCATTTCCGCCTGATAGCTCATAACATTCCTGATTTTTCACAGCGGCCAGTACAGTACAGGCCCTGTATTTTCCGTCAGCGAATGACGTACGATCCGTGTTCGTCCTCCGGCTGACTTTCCAATTGACTCAGGACAGTATACGTCGGTGGAATGTCATCGTCAATATCCTGTATGATCGCAGAAGTCTCTTCCAGTTCGCTGATAAGCCGGTCCAGATGGCCACCCAGCTCACCCGGGTGAGACATTGTAATCGACTTTTCATACACATACCGGATGGCATCTTCCATGGTCTGCTGTTGCGAGCGGCAGATCTCAGCCTTCTCGGCAGCGATATGGTGCCGGTTGAGACGCTTCTCCAGGATCTGAAGTCTGCGCTGCTTCACTTCGAGCAGACGCTCTGATGTCGCCGATTCCATCTCTTTCTTGAGGTTGTGAATTTCGATAGTAATGGATTCGGGTGAGGAATGGTCAAGATATTCGCGGTACCGTTCCTGAAGCATGAGATGCGCCAAATATTCACTTTTCATCTGATCCAGTCGCTCGGTCAGCTGATCCGTAAGCGGTCGGGATGATTCCGGCATCCTTTGAAAGTTGGTCCGGATCTTTTCGTAAATAGCCCGGAAGGCCAGGAAAAGCTTTTGGCTGGCCCCCTCAAGCTGGTCGAACTGATTTTTTTCTGTCTGCCCGCTCCGTCTCAGCTCCTCATTTCTGCGGCAGACGATGTGTTGCCTGAACCAGGGCTTGTGCGGAACCATGCCAAGGTAAAGCAACTCCAGGCCCAATCCCATCGAGAAAATAATGGTGGGCATCCAGGGGGTTCCCGAGTTGAGAAGCGCCAGAAAACTGACGGTCAGCAGAAAGCCCAAATTGACCGGATGCAGGAATGCCTCCCGCGAGAAGTTGATGGAGTGGTGGTCAGACATGGTTGGATGTGTTCACATGAACGGTGTTTTGAGAACGGATATTCGGTTCGTTTCGCTCGACGACGACTTCCGCCGAATCTTTTGCTTCGGGCAGCGCTGGGGTGCCCTTCATCTTTTTCTTGAACTGCATGACAATTTCAGCAGCCTTCAGCTTTTCAGCATCGTATTCCAGCTCAAGGGATTTGCTGTCGACACTGTCCAGCGCCAGTTCCATGCGGGCTTCGTTGCGCGCAGTATCTTCCTTGATGCGTGCAATCATTTCGTCATGGGTGGCGTCCATGCCGCCAACTTCAAACTGCTCGAGCGTATCGGCCACTTTGGCTTGCCAGGCCGAACGATCGCTCTCACGCATCGCATCCCGGGCTTCCCGGATCTTTCGATCTTTCTCCCGCATGAACGTCTTTTTGACCTGCAGCCCTTTGTCATAAGCCATCTGCGCCTGTTTCAGGTGCTGGCGCGCCACTTCCAGGTTCTCCCGGGTCCGCTGTAGCTGGAGGGCATAATTTTCAGCGATATCGTCACGGTCGGCCTTTATGGCAGACTGGATGCGGGCGGATAGATCCTGAACCTGCACCTCGTATCGTCTTACCTCCTTTTGCAGGAGCATCACATTGGCTTTTACCGTGGCGATGTTTTCGTTCATCCGTGGCACCTGGTCGTTGAGTTCACGAATGTTCTGCTCAAGAATCCGCTTCGGGTCTTCCATTGAGCCGACCACCCCGCCAAAAAGGGATTTGATCGCACGTACAAATCTTCTCCACATAATATCTCCGGTTTGTTGTTGGAAAGTAACCGGACAAATCCGTAAGATCAGCTCCAGGGTGTCACGCCGTCCCGTGTTACGGTATCGGTGATCAGGGCCGGGACATCCGGCCGGAAAGAACCGACGGTAACGGCATCCTGCAGCATCTGCCGGACAGTATCCGTTTCTACCTCCTTATTCGTGAAGCACCTTGCGATTGTTTCACCCCGTTTGACCGGATCACCAATCTTTTTTTCAAGGATGATGCCGGCGGCCGGATCAATGGTCTCTTCTTTCGACTTGCGGCCTGCTCCCAGCTCCACACCTGCCATGCCAATGATGTAGGAATTCATTGCTGAAATGTATCCGTCTTTTCCGGCGGCTGCTTCAAAACTGTGTGAGGCAGCCGGATAGTCATCCGGTCGATCCAGATATTCGGTTGAGCCGTCCTGACCGGCTACAATGTCGCGCAATTTCTGCATGGCGCTGCCGTCCTGGACCGCAGCCTTGCTGCGTTCAATCCCCTCTTCCACCGTTCCAGCCTCATCGCCCAGATAGATCATGGTACCGGCGAGCAGATGCGTGACCTCCAGCAGGTCCTTTGGTCCGCCTCCATTCAGACATTCGATGCTCTCATACACCTCCAGCCAGTTGCCGATATTGTTGCCCAGTGGCTGATCCATTCCCGTAAGATAAGCAACAGTGCGCTTGCCGAATTCTTCCCCGATCACGACCAGCCGTTGTGCCAGACTGAGCGCATCCTCCCTCGTTTTCATAAAGGCTCCATTGCCGAATTTCACATCCAGAACAAGCGCATCAATCCCCTCGGCCAGTTTTTTGCTCATGATGCTCCCGGCGATCAGAGGAATGGATTCGACCGTGGCCGTCACATCGCGCAGAGCATACATACGCTTATCCGCCGGAGCGATCTCATCGGTCTGACCAATAAGCACCAGTTTGTGCTCTTTCAGCACCTCTACATAGCGTTTCAAATCCAGGTTTACATTGAACCCCGGAATGGATTCAAGCTTGTCGAGGGTCCCGCCTGAATGACCCAGACCGCGACCCGATATCATCGGAACCGGCACACCGCATGCGGCAACAATCGGTGCCAGGATCAGCGAGGTCTTGTCACCGACACCGCCGGTCGAATGCTTGTCCACCTTAACACCCGGCACCATGGAGAGATCCAGCACCGTACCGGAATGAAGCATCTCGCGGGTCAGCGATGCCGACTCATCATCATTCAGACCGTTCAGGAAGGCCGCCATCAGAAAAGCGCTCATCTGGTAGTCGGGCATCACATCTCTGCTGTAAAGCTGAATGAGAAACCGCATTTCATCGGAATCAAGGGATTCCCCGTCCCTTTTTTTCCGGATCAGGGAAACAATATTGTGAGATTTCATTGGTTCAATGTGATTTTTTCTGCAAAAAATTGATATCTTGCCATATTATCGGATGGAATATACTTAATGGCAACCGACAGATGGAAATCAATTTATTTCAGCTTCTGATCCTTCTCTTCATTTTCTATCCTCTGATCAAGAGGGTGCTGAACAGCATGAAGACCAACCCCGAGGCGCCGGAACATGCGGAATCAGCAGATGATCCGTGGGAGAAAAGACAGAGCCGCGAGCTTGAATCCGCCCGCCCGCAGGGGTCGCAGCGTTCGGCTTCGGGCGAACAGGAAGCGCGCGGTGAGCAAACATGGGAGGACTTTTTCGAGGGGATGGAACGGGTGTTATCCGGTGATGAACCAGAAAGAGAACGTACCCAAACAGAAAGCACACGTGACAGTGCTGCTTCAAGGCAACAGCAAGCAACGCATCAATCCGCGCAAACCAGACGGGTCAGAGGGTCCGGTACCGATTCCGGTTCCGGCTACCGTCATCCCTCACATGAACCCATCCACAGTCCGGCACGTGTCGAATCGGCCAACCCCTTTTCCTATGAAAAAGAATCGGGCACCGAGATCGGGGCGCAGGCCGACGAATTGAGCCGTGAACTTATCGAAGGAGACAACCCGATTTATACCACGCTGGATGAATCACCGGAAGTAGTGGTCTCTGATGCCAGGGGCAAAAAGAATGTCAAGGCAATCCTTATGAACCCAGAGAGACTCCGTGACGGCATTTTGCTCAAGGAAATCCTCGATCCACCGAAGTCGCGCCGCCCCCATCATCATAATTTCTGATATTTTCACACTATTTATCCCGAATTTACCGACGTGATAACCGTTCTGGCCGACCAACACCATTACCATCTTGACAAGTACCTTCACCCTTCCATTCATCTTGCAACATACGATCCCCTTCCCGGGTGGAGCAACGAGCAGATCATTCAGGCGGATGCGGTTCTGGTTCGCACGACAAATCCCCTGAATTCAGACACGCTCCCCCCCAACAGCCGGCTGCGCTTTGCGGGCACAGCCTCTGCCGGAAGGGATCATCTGGATGAACCGTTTCTGAAAGATCGCGGGGTTCAAATTGCCGATGCCAAGGGTTCCAACGCACGAAGCGTGTCCGAATATGTTGCAGTTGCGGTGCTCTCATGCTGTGATGAAATGAATATTTCACCCGCAAGTTTGACGGCAGGCATTGTGGGCGCCGGATTCACCGGTTCTGCCACCGCCGCCCTGCTCGAACAGATCGGGATCTCCTGCCGGCTGTTTGATCCGCCGCGTGAGGAACGTGAAAGGAATATTTCTGAAACAGGGGAAAAAAAGCCGGACAGATTCAAATCTGCATCCCTGGAAGATGTGCTTGCTTGTGATATCATCAGCCATCATGTGCCGCTGGAACGATCTGGTGTCTACGCAACCTGGCACTGGTGTAATGAAGAGAAAATACGATCAGCACCTAAACGGATTGTCGTTAATGCGTCGCGTGGAGGTGTGGTTGACGAAATGGCGGTTCGCGATGCACTGCGTGACGGACACGTGAGCATGTTCATTTGTGATGTCTGGGAGAACGAACCTGTTTTTGCCGATGCTACCGCCAAGCAGTCTTTTCTTGCCACACCCCACATCGCCGGCTATTCGATTGAAGCCAAGCGTAAAGCAACGGAGATGATGTGCGACCAGCTGCACCGTTTTTTCGGTTTCAAGGATCCTGAAACTCCTGTTTCGGAACCACAACGCGAACATCTTCCTGATGATGATCGGCCACTGATCGATATCCTGCGGCTGCTGCACCCGGCTTTTTCCTATGATGCCTCGCTCCGCACCCTTATCGGTCTGCCTGCTGATGAGAAAGGTCCCGGTTTTTTAAAACTGAGACAGAATACCCCGCTGAGAAAGGAATTTCCGGAGATCGGAATCCCGGCAGCCGTTACGGATCGCCATCCCGTCCTCGAGCAGCTTGGATTTCGCGTAATAGATACCATGTAAACGACACACACCCACACCACGTCGGCAGACCGGTCTAAAACGGCATCCATGATCAGACCACTGACTTACCGCACCATTCCAGGACGCCACACCTCGCTGGCGCGCAGGGTTACCGCCATAGTGCCCGGACTGGCAATGCTCCTCGCGCTGCTCTGGCTGTCACATGACCTGGCACTGGCGGATCGCACCATCCTCTTTCGTTATCTGGCCATGGCCTTCGCCGCATGTATGGCATTCATCACCCCGCACCTGCTCTTCCCGGACAGCGACAAGACCCTCATCCTCCAGATCAATCCCTCACCACGGCGGCTGTTTCTTCACCATCTGGTGAAGTTACGTGCACTCTGGCTGTTCGGAATAATGGCTGCAGCCGTGATCGCTTTTGGTGACAGTACGGCACCCACGCAAGAATTCCACGAGAAAACACGGCTTTTCGCCACGGGAATCCTTGCCCTTACAGCCATCATGATCTACTCGCTGTACCGATTTGTGACCATCAGCGAACGCTCGCAGCGCTGGAATG
This sequence comes from Balneolales bacterium, assembly GCA_007133995.1. Taxonomy (GTDB): domain Bacteria; phylum Bacteroidota; class Rhodothermia; order Balneolales; family Natronogracilivirgulaceae; genus SKNL01. Next base: position 17,920 of record SLLP01000080.1, on the reverse strand, counting down.
AGGGCAAGGCCGGCCGGTGGCTCTTTCAATCACTGGATTCGGTCGGAAAGAGTACTCCGGTGGATGCAGGCATGTTCCCTACATTCATGAGCACGATCATGGTCACTTTTGTCGGGATGATGAGCGTGGTCGTTGCCGCCGCCATCCCGCAAGTGCATCTGGCGGTCCTCCCTTTTGTCCTGTTTCTGGGGTATGCGGGATTTCGGCTCAGTCGTGAGGTCGGCCGGTTCGATCGTCTGTACTACCAGAGCGATGCCTTCTATGACGAGCTGTTTACCAATCCCGTAACCGGTACCGGAGAATCTCGTGATCCCGCTGCATATGAAGCCATTTACTGGGTGCCTTCGCGGTGGCGTGCCGCCGTATGGACCCAGATCATCCAGCTGGACCGTAAGCGTCCGATAGGACGCATCATCGCACTGCTCAGCTTCACCTACTGGCTGCTGATCTGGATCGGGACCCCGGACTCATGGCATGCCGGCTGGCTGGTTTTCTGGATCCTGGCGAAGAACATGCTGGCCTGGCCTGTGGCGGGATCCAGCCTTTCGCCACCGGTTTTTCACTGGTGGATGATGCCGCCTGTTGACTGGGTCATCGCACGGTTTTTCCTGCAGACACGATGGACACTGGCGCTGATCCTGACCGTAGCAGCAGCAGCGCTGTTTTCATCGGCGGTGAGCTGGCAGGCGGTACCTGCCTGGGCCGTGACCGATGTGGTCGTATCGGCCGTTTCTGCCTGGCTTATTACCCGGAACAACGAATTCGCTTTCAAAAAACAATATGCATGACAGCGCATGCATCATCATGATCTGCAGCAAATCCTAAGAACAAGAAATTTCCCAACCAGAGAATCAGAAATTCTGATTTACATAGCCAAACACCATCCACATGACTGATTTCTTGAAAGTCAAACAGTTGTCCAAACGGTACGGAACCGGACCCATGGTCATATCAGGGATGAATCATCATTTCCCCAAGGGTACGGCTACCGGTCTCATCGGTGCCAACGGTTCCGGTAAGACGACGTTCCTGCGCCTGGTCTCTATCACGGCGTTCCCAACCGAGGGGACCATCACTTTTTCCGGGGAGCCGATCTACGATGCCCCGCACAAGTTTTTGCAGCACATCGGTATTGTGACCGATGCCGCGGACCTTCCGGGCTACCTGAGCGCCAATGAGCTGATGGAATGGACCCTTCGGGCACGCAAGAAGTGGAACGACAGCGAATCGCCCCGCCGGATGGACTCGCTCTTCGAACGGCTCCATTTCGACGAACGGCGGGAAAACCTGATCGGTACCTACTCCAGCGGCATGCTGCAGAAGACGATGCTGGCCTGCAGCCTCATCACACAGCCGGAGATCATTCTGCTAGATGAACCGTTCCGCGCACTTGATGAATCGAGTAAAAAGGCATCGCTTGAGCTGTTGGACGAGTATAAAAGCAGTGGCGGCACCATCCTGGTCTCCAGCCACCTGCGCCGAAGCCTGGCCAAATTGTGCGACGACTATATCACTTTTCCGGTGAAGGACAGATCCTGATATTTTGCAGACATCAGGCAAGATATTATAGCTTTATCAGGCTCATGGCGGGTTCCAGGGATGATTATGGCATGCATCAGCACAAGTATGTAATACAATATTATGCAGACACCGATTGCCTTTTTCCTGGATGTAAATACGGACGGACGGAACGAGCTGCAAAACATCATCATTCATCACGAATGTGATGTGGTATGAATATGAATGCGGATGCAACTCGTTTCAGGAAAGACGAAACAGCCTGCGGGCATTTTCCGTGGTGATGCGGTCCGTCTCCTCAAGAGATATTTCAAACAGCTCCGAAAGCTTTTCGGCCGTGAATTTCATGTATGACGGTTCATTCCGTTTTCCCCGCTTGGGTACCGGCGCCAGATAGGGGGCATCCGTTTCGAGAACCAGACTGTCTGGCGGCATAGTCGCCACTACCCGGTCCACCCCTGCATTCTTGAACGTGACCACACCGCCGATTCCCAGATACAACCCAAGGTCCAACGCTCGTCGACCCTGCTCCAATGTACCGTTGAAACAGTGCCAGACGCCTCGCAAGCGTCCATCCTGCTGCTCTTCAATGATGTCCAGCAGGTCTTCCGTACTGTCGCGGTTGTGCAGGACTACAGGTTTGTTCAGTGTTTTCGCGGCCTGGCAATGCTCTCTGAGGCTCTTTTTTTGAATGTTGATGTAATCTTTTGACCAGTAGTAGTCCAGCCCTGTCTCGCCTATGGCAATGATTTCATCCGACTCGCCCAGTTGAATAAGCCGATCGCCTGTACTCTCTTTCGTGCTGTTCACATCACAGGGGTGAATGCCGGTCATCCTGTGAAACCGGATATGCGGATGATGAAGCGCATCCATCTGATCCAAAGAACCGAAGTCAATTGCCGGCATCATGATGTCGGTAATTCCCGCCTCTGCAGCTCGGTTCAGCACATGGGACAAGTCTTTTGAAAATTGCGGCAGGTAAATATGGGAGTGAGTATCAATCATTTGTCATGTAAATTATTTCAGAACTTCATCCGTGTTTGTTACGGCATGTGAATCACGACCAAGATAAGAATTCTCGTTGCTGATATCGATGGACAGTCTATGCTCAAACACAGATCGTCCGGCAATATCACAAAAGAGCGATATTTTTAGTGGATTTATCACTAAATGGATTGTAAGTTTTGTTTCGGTTCCCTGTCTATATTGATAAAGAAGATCTATTGCAATTTTGGTTTTATTGCAAAAAGAAATTATATTCAAACATATTTTACACATATACCCAAGGAGTGAAAATCCATGTCTGATAATGAACGCAGAAAAGCAATAGATTTGGCGGTTGGCCAGATTGAAAAACAGTACGGCAAAGGAACCATCATGCGGCTGGGCGACCAACCCATTGAGAACATCCCGTGCATATCTACAGGATCAATGCTTGTGGACCACGTTCTTGGGGTGGGCGGCATCCCGCGTGGTCGTGTAACCGAGATATATGGACCGGAATCGAGTGGTAAAACCACACTCGCCCTGCATGTCATTGCCGAGGCGCAAAAAGCAGGTGGACATGCGGCACTCATCGATGCGGAACATGCATTTGATCCCAAATACGGTAAAGCACTGGGTATAAAAATTGATGAACTGCTCATATCACAGCCCGATAGCGGCGAGCAGGCTCTGGAGATCGCAGAAACCCTGATCCGGTCGGCTGCACTTGATGTCGTTGTGATTGATTCTGTGGCTGCACTGGTTCCGCGAGCGGAGCTGGACGGTGAGATGGGCGACTCACAGGTCGGACTTCAGGCACGGCTGATGTCCCAGGCCCTCCGCAAGCTCACAGGTGTGGTCAACCGCACTCACACAGCCGTCATCTTTATCAACCAGCTCAGAGAAAAAATCGGTGTAATGTTCGGTAATCCGGAAACTACAACCGGTGGTAAAGCACTCAAGTTCTATTCCTCAGTCAGAATTGATATCCGGCGTATTGGGGCAATCAAGCGGGGAGATGATGTTATCGGCAATCGTACCAAGGTCAAAGTGGTTAAAAACAAGGTAGCACCACCATTCAAGACCTGCGAATTCAATATCATGTATGGCCAGGGCATATCCCGCATTGCGGAGCTGTTGGACCTTGCCGTTCAATATGACATTGTTCAAAAGAGAGGCAGCTGGTATCGTTATGACGGCGAGCCAATAGGTCAGGGAACCGATTCGGCCATGCAATTCCTCCAGGAGGATCCCAAGCTCAACTCAGAAATCGAAATTATGGTGAGACGTAAGCTAATGCCTGATCACTACCCGGACGATGGTAAGGACACAACAGCAGACAAGACCAGCAGTTCCGACAAGAAGAAATCTGCAGGTAAAGTTACACCAGTAGCTGTTGCTTCTGCAAGCGATGCAGGTAAGGACTAGATTTTCACAGTCATTGCTTTATATCACTTTTTCCATCTCTCTTTATGCATCTTCAACTGACAATCAATAATTCCTGAACTGCATGGATGAATCTGCGTTACCCCTCCCGGGGCGATGTACCGATATTATCGCTCAGAAAAAGAAAAGGGACCGGGTATCGCTATTTATTGAAGATACCTTCCTCGATGGATTTTACCGCGATGTCATAGATAAATCCGGAATCAAAACTGGCGATATAATCACAAGAGAGCAATACAGGGAACTTGTCAAAGCAGAACGGATACATCGCATAAACAATCAGATTTACCGATGGCTGGCTGTCAGAAATCACAGTTCAAGTGAAATCATAAAAAAATGCCAGGCGAAGGGCCATACCGGAGAAGACGCGCAGGAAGCTCTGAATGCCATTATTAAAAAAGGATATCTTGATGATGCCCTTTTCGCAAAGAGCTTTGCAAGTAATAAAAAGGAGCTGCATGGATGGGGTCCTGTGAAAATTCGCATGTCTTTAGCCCAAAAAGGATTAAAAAAACAGTATATTGATGCTGCCCTGAAGAACGTGTTTACTGATCAGCAGCTGATCGAATCCCTTGAAGCGGCCGCCAAAAGTGCCGCCAAACGGCTGATGAGAACCGACCCGGGTTTGAAGCGCAAGAAAAAACTCGTGGATTTTCTCATACGAAGGGGGTTTCCTGGCTATATTGTGATTGAGAAATGCGATGAACTGTTAAATAAGCTGGAGAATGAAGAGCTTTAATATCGAACGCTTTATTCGATTGGTCATTGGACTGGTTGTTGTTTTACTGGTTCTGGCTGCTCTCTATCGCTTTTTCACACTTGTACTGTACGCTCTGATCGCTCTGGTTATATCTTACATTCTGGATCCCTTTGTTAACCGGATGCAATCTGTTGGAATGAACCGGACACTGGCTATCAGCCTTGTCATATCTTCGCTTGTCCTGCTTCTGGTTTGGTTCTCCAGTACGATCCTTCCTGCTATCGCCAACCAGGTTATCATGCTCGGGCAACAGTTGAATCTGGATGCCGTACTTGCTGTTACCACAGAAATTGAAGAACAGATCCTGGAAAGAATGCCGTTTCTTCCAGAAGGATTTCTACGTGACAATGTTCCAAATGCCGTGGCAGTGCTATTTCATACAGATGACATTTCTCAAACCATCAATAACATATTTGGTATTTTTGCAAACATCTTCTGGGCATTTATCGTAATTCCGTTTGCAACCTTTTTCATTCTCAAAGACGGAGCCAAACTTCGTCGCAACGTGCTCCAGATTATTCCCAACCGATACTTTGAAACCGTTCTTACCGGCATTGAAAAAGTTGAGAAACGACTGGTCACCTATTTCAAAAGTGTCGGTTTACAAAGCATCATTATCGCCACCACTGCGACCATCACCCTTAGTTTTGCAGGCCTTAATAATGCACTTTCAGTGGGTATTTCCGTAGGTGTAGCCAATATCATACCCTATTTCGGACCTGTAATCGGCTACATTCTCTCCATCATTGTTTCTATTCTGGAAACAGGTGATTTCTCATTGGTTATCTATGTTTTTTCCGCAATTCTCATCACACAGATCATTGATGTCACTGTAGTCCAGCCAACACTTTTCTCACGATCAGCCAATCTGCACCCCCTGGTGATCCTGTTTGTTGTCATGACCGGTGCGGAACTGGCCGGGATATTCGGAATGCTGATTGCAGTGCCCATCACTGCCACTATCGTAATTACGTTCAAGCAAATCACCTGGAGCCTTGAAAACTATAAAGTGTTCAGCCCTGTCGAAACGAAGTAGAAAAATCAACCATGGTAAAACTCCGACCGCTGCCTGCCAATGGAACCATAGGTGTGATGGCACCCTCCTCCCCCATTGACCCTCAAAGATTAAAAAATGGCGTCGCCTACTTTGAAAAACGAGGCTATCGTGCCATTGTCAAGCCGAGTTGCCATGCAAGGGACAACTACCTTGCAGGCAATGCAGAAAAGCGCGCATCTGAATTGATGGATCTTGTCAATGACTCCTCTGTGGATATAATTTTTTTTGCAAGAGGCGGTTTTGGCAGCAGTGCCATGCTTCCGCTGCTCGATTACAATGACATTAAATCAGCCCGCAAACTAATGATCGGGTACAGTGACATAACCGCACTGGAATGGGGTATCTACGCAAAAACGGGTCTGCCGTCTCTCTCTGCCGGAATGCCGGCAACCGATTTTTATGTGAATACGGTACATCCCGATTTTGAGAATTCATTTTGGAACTTCATGCATACCGGTAAAATCGATTACAATCTGAACGTTCCGACAAATCGTAGTAGTGGAGAGGTTCAGGGCATAGCACTTCCCGGTACACTTTCGGTCGGTGCCAAGCTGGCTGGATCTCCCTATTTCCCTGAAATGAGTGCCAGTATCCCCATCCTTGAAGACGTTGGTGAACCTCGGCACAAAACCGAAGGGTATTTGTGGCAGGCCAAGTTGGCCGGATGGTTTGAAGAAGCCAATGCCGTCATTTTCGGTTCTTTTTCACCGCCGGAGAAAGAAATCTTTGACGATATCCCGTCCATGGAAAAAGTTCTGGATCGATTGCTGAAAGATACAGAACTTCCAGTAATCACGGATGTTCCTTATGGTCATATTGACCATAAGATCCCTTTCCCGCTTGGCGTGGAAGTGTCCATTTCATTCGGTAATACGGTAAAAATCACCAGTAAAGACAGCATATTTGAACATTGAATAAGAAAAGAATCGTCGTTTTCGCCTCCGGATCGGGCTCCAACTTCAAGACCTTGCACCAGTCTGTCCTGAAAAAGGAGATTCCAGCAAGGATTGCGGCACTTATTTGTGACAATCCGGATGCGGGCGTCCTTGATTATGCAACGGAACACGATATCCGTACGATATTGATATCCCCAACGGATTTTGACAATCCGGCAGACTACACAAAAAAACTGGCTGACATCCTGGATCGGGAAGCACCACATCTTATTGTACTTGCCGGCTATCTGAAAAAGATACCTGATCACATTATCGAGCGCTATCCAAGGAAAATCATCAACATCCACCCTGCTCTGCTTCCCAAATACGGGGGCAAAGGATGGTATGGGATGCGGGTACACCGGGCCGTAATCGACAACCGGGAGAAAGAATCCGGCTGCACGGTTCACTTTGTATCAAGTGACTATGATGCGGGTCCGGTCATCGCACAAATCAAAGTTCCTGTATCCACAGAAGACACTGCAGAAACACTTGCGGCCAAAGTGCTCAAACAGGAGCATTTACTTTATCCGAAAGTTGTACGTTTCCTGCTATCCAATTACTGAGATCTAAGTCATTGCGTTAGTGTAACATTGCCAACGAATGCAGCGACCATAAAACAACAATATCCATCGCAAAGATGCCAGGTTAATACACAGACCCAGCAATATTATCCCCAACAATTATATGGCTTCAAATTATATCAAAAAAAAGCAAAATGTGTCCGTAAAGCGGGCGCTGATTTCCGTATCAGATAAAACCGAAATCCTGGAGTTTGCATCCGGTCTGCACAAACATCAGATTGAAATTATTTCCACAGGTGGAACAGCCCGGCTTCTGCGGGAATCAGGAATCCCAGTAACCGATGTATCGGAGATCACCGGATTTCCGGAGTGTCTGAATGGGCGGGTTAAGACGTTGCATCCAAAAATTCACGGGGGCTTGCTTGCCCGGCCAGGACTCAGGGAGCACGCAGAGACCCTGGATAAGCTGGAGATTAAACCCATACAGCTCGTGGTTGTGAATCTTTATCCGTTTGGTGAGGCAATTGCATCACGGCCAGATGATACCGAACACGCAATTGAGAACATAGACATTGGTGGACCTGCCATGGTTCGCGCTTCGGCAAAAAACTTTGAGAACGTCTGCATTGTAACCCATCCGGAGCAATATGTGAAAATACTTGGAGAAATCGACCGGAACAATGGGAGTATCAGTGCAGCAACAAGAGCTTCATTTGCAGCAAGTGCCTTTTCGCTGACGGCATCCTATGACCTGGCCATATCAACCCACCTTTTAGGCGAAATCGAAAAACTGTTTGAGGATGCGCGGGATCATACACATGAGTCCGTGCAATCTTTGAATAATATGCAGAAACAGGTTTTTGAGTCGGAGTCAACTTCCGATATAGGGCCGGGATCTGAACTTAAGCCAGAAATCAGCCATACGGTATATCTGAAGGCCCCGCTTTTCCAGAAGCTGCGCTATGGAGAAAATCCACATCAGGCCGGGGCTGTCTATGGTGATCCAGGTCAATTTATTGATTGTTTTCACGGGAAGGAACTGAGCTATAATAATTATCTTGATATGGAAGCTGCCCTTCTGCTTGGTGCCGATTTCATCGACTCAACCCAGGCACTCTGTGGCATTTTCAAACATAGCCTCCCCTGTGGTGCGGCCCTGGCTGACACACCTTCGGAAGCATGGGAGAAAGCCTTTTCAACCGACACCATATCTCCTTTTGGCGGTATTATCCTTTTCAACCGACCGGTTGATTCAGAGACGGCTGAAAGTGTTGACAGGATATTCAGCGAAATCATTCTTGCACCTGATTTTTCTGACGATGCTCTGGAGCTGCTGACCCGCAAATCGAATAGAAGGCTGATCCGTATACGGAAATGGCCGGACGGATCGGTGCCCCAGGTTCGATCGACTGTGGGTGGGTACCTTTGGCAACATGCCGACACGGGTTTCAGACGAGAGACGCGCAAGATAGTTACACAAGTTAAACCTGATCGCGAACAGCAGGCAAATCTCGAATTTGCATGGATTATCGCCAAGCTTGTAAAATCAAACGCCATCGTTTATGCCAATGATATGCAAACCGTAGGAGTTGGCACAGGTCAGCCCAACCGTGTTGACTCTTCCCGAATAGCTGCACAGAAAGCGGAACGGTTCGGGCACAGTTTGAAAGGTTCTGTTGTCGCATCCGATGCCTTCTTTCCTTTTGCTGACGGTGTGGAGGAGGCGGCCAGGGCCGGAGCCTCAGCTGTGATTCAACCGGGTGGCAGCATTCGTGACGACGAGGTAATCAAAAAAGCGGATGAACTAGGGATTGCGATGATATTTACCGGAGTCCGGCATTTCCGGCACTAAGCGTATCAGACCTTTGAAATGAAAGAAAGTTAAACGTGTTTTTTCAATTAATTCGCGAAAGAAATTCGCAAAATGCCTCTTATTGTCGTAAATTTGTTAGTTATATAAATATCCCTCCCCACAGCACATATAATCAGACATGCAGCAGTCAGAAGTACAAGAAAAGAGATCATCTACAGGTCAGAACAATTCTAAAGGCGGATTATTTGACTGGTTATACACAGACATAGCCATTGACCTGGGCACTGCCAATACTCTTATACACGCACGTAACCAGGGCATAGTCCTTAATGAGCCCTCCATCGTTGCCCTCAATTTGGAAAATCAGGCCGTCGCGATCGGACATGAAGCCCGGCTTATGCACGAAAAAACCCATAGAAAAATTCGCACGGTGCGTCCTCTTCGAGATGGTGTAATAGCCGACTTTGAAGTCGCTGAGCATATGATCAGGGGTATGATAAAGAAAGTGAAGATGCGCTGGTACTCCACAACCCGCAAGATGGTGGTTTGCGTCCCCAGTGGCATTACCGAAGTGGAAAAACGGGCAGTTCGTGACAGTGCTGAGCATGCTGGAGCAAAGGAGGTTTATCTGGTGGATGAACCAATGGCTGCTGCCATTGGCATCGGATTGGATGTTCATGAACCCGTCGGCAACATGATTGTCGATATCGGGGGTGGAACAACTGAAATCGCCGTGATCGCATTATCAGGCATTGTGTATTCCCAGTCTGTTCGCTTGGGAGGCGATGAACTCAATGAGGATATCATAAACTATTTCCGCCGCAATCATAATTTACTGATCGGTGAGCGCACCGCAGAACAGGTGAAATGTGTTATTGGCTCTGCCGCACCACTCGACGAAGAGCTTGAGCTTACGGTCAAGGGACGTGACTTGGTCAACGGCGTTCCCAGAACCAGAATCGTGACCTCCAAAGATATTCGTGAAGCGATCTCCGAATCGGTAAATACAATTGTCGAATCGGTTACAAAATCGCTGGAGCAGACTCCTCCGGAGTTGTCTGCCGATATTCTGGACAGAGGCATCTTCCTTACCGGCGGCGGAGCATTGCTTCTGAACCTCGACAAGCTGATCATGGAAACTACCGACTTGCCTGTTCATATTGCTGAAGACCCGCTGACCGCTGTGGTCCGCGGCACTGGTAAAGTTCTTGAAGATCTTGAATATTACCGGGCCATTCTAACCTGACAGAATGACACCTGAATGCAGTTCTCCCTCCGAAAGACGGAAGATATACGGGACCATGTCCTTACTGTACTTTTTATTCTGATCGCCTTTCTTCTCATGGTATTTCGCCATGATGGCGGCCTTCAGACGGTACGCAAGGCATCCATTCTGGTTATGAGTTATATCGAAGAGCCACTGTCGCAGGTCAGGGTATACCGGAGTGCGCTTCAGACCAACGAACAGCTTGGACAACAGAATATTCTTCTCCAGGACGAACTCAGCCGGCTTCGCTCGGCACGGGAAGAAAATCTTGCTCTCAGAAAAATGATTGGTCTTCAAGACACCATGGATCTCGACCTTGTTCCGGTGCGAATTGTTGCCAAGAATCTGACTGGCATCAATAACTCGGTTACCATTAACAGGGGAAGCCGTTATAACATTGAGCAGGGCATGCCGCTGATTACGCCAGAGGGACTCATAGGTCAAACCATACTGACCACACCCGGTCATGCACAGATCATGCCGTTTAACAATCCACTTTTCAGGGTCAGCGCCCGCATTCAGGGCAACCGTGCTTACGGTATTGTTTCATGGAGTACGTCCCAATCCAATGAACTCGTTATGAGCTATGTTCCTCAGACGATAAACGTACCAGTAGAGTCGGTCGTTGAAACCTCGGGATTCAGCAATCAGTTTCCAGCCGGTATTCCCATCGGAAGGGTCATACGCACCGAACCTGAAGAGGGTCGGGATACACAGCAAATATATATCCGACCGTTTGTATCGCTTCATGAGTCAGCTGAGGCTTTCATTGTGCGTTATTATCCCGAACCGGAAGTTGAAGAGTTGCTTTTGCAATATGAGGAGCTGTTTCAATGAAATCTGAATTACTTAAATTTGGCCTCCTCGGACTGGCAGCTACACTCCTGCAGTTGCTCATTTTCAACCACCTGAGTTATGGGCCCATTCAAGCTGACATCACACTGGTGATGCTCATCTGGGTGATCGCCACACAAAACCGAACCACGGCTATACTTTTTGCAGCGTATGTAGGTCTGCTTTCCGATATATTTCTGGATTACTGGGGACTCCATTTACTCTCGAAAACTTTGACCACTCTCATTGTATACTCTTTTGTACCCCGAATTGAAGAAAGCAGGCTTTTTTTTACACAAGTTTTTCTCATATTATTGGGGATATCACTTGTGCATAATTTCTTTTTCCTTCTATCTGCTTTCTTCGCACAAATATATCATGCGGAACTCGTTTTTTTTCAAATATTGCTCGGAAGCAGCCTCATGACGGCCGTTACAGGCAGCATCATCTACATACTTCGGGATAATTAATAACTCTTATGCTTCGCAACAAGCAAGAAAAGCGAAACGAAATATCCATTCGTGTTCTGCAAGTGACTGTTGTCACCATAATGCTTATCATCACAGGCCGGCTGATCCAGCTGCAGATCATAGAATATGAAACATACGGTCCCCTCAGCCTTGCGAACAGTATTCGCCAGGAGAGTGTAAATCCGGCTCGCGGACTTATATTCGATCGTGCCGGACGGATGCTTGTTGATAACCAGCCGATTTATACCATTACCGTTACTCCGGCCAACTTCGATCCCAACACCATACCTCTGCTCTCCGAGTATCTTGATCTGGATATTTCTGTCATTGAAGTGCGCATCCAGGCAGCCAGAAGGTATTCCTGGCATCGTCCCTCCCGCCTTTTTACCGACATCAGTTTTCAACGTTATTCGCAAATACAGGAGAATATCTGGAAATTACCTGGCATCGGCTATCATGTGGAATCCAAACGGCATTATCCAACCGATATCAACGGATCCCATATTTTTGGCTATCTGAGCGAAGTGACCCAGCAGGAATACCATCGATCCGGTCGATACAACATGGGCGACAAGGCCGGGCGTAGTGGCATTGAATTTATCTATGAGGAAGACCTTCGCGGTGATTTGGGAGCCCGGTACTTAAGAGTAAACGCGCTTGGACAGGCACTCGGTCCTTTCGAGGGTTATCAAATGGGTCACAGTCCGATTAAAGGAGCAGACATATACACACATATAGATTACGAGCTTCAACTTCTTGCAGAAGACCTGATGAAGGGTAAAACAGGCGGAGTTGTTGCGCTTGATCCGAACTCCGGTGCAGTCCTGGCCCTGGTCAGCTCTCCAGGCTTTGACGTCGACAGGCTGTCGGGCCGAGTTGACATGGACTACTGGCTCACCCTGAATTCAGATACGACCAATCCGCTTTTCAATCGAGCCATCTCCACCATGCAGCCTCCGGGTTCTACGATTAAACCACTCATGGGACTCATGGGGCTTGACTTCGGTATTATCGATCCCGAAACATCAATTACCTGCCGCGGCGGTTTTACCCTTGGTCGCTTTTATCGCTGCACACGTGAACATGGCCCTCAGAATCTGGTTGAAGCCATTCAGAACTCCTGTAACACCTATTTCTTTTCACTGATGAACCAGACTATGAACCGGGTTGGTTTGAATACATGGCATCGTCATGCCAGTTCCTTTGGTCTCGGTCAACTTACCCAAATCGATCTGCCTCATGAACGGCGCGGCATCCTTCCGGACAGCGCCTATTACTATACCCATTTCGGAGATTCGCGCAACTGGGGTATCGGAGACCTGATCAGTGTGGGAGTTGGTCAGGGAACCTTCTCCAGTTCTACAGTACAAATGGCTATGCTTTCAGCTCAGCTTGCAAATGGTGGATATCGAATCCGGCCGCATATCGTAGACCGGGTTGTCTATCCTGACGGATCAGCTAAAACCTTTCAATACGATAAAGAGCGCATACCATGGATAAATCAACAGCACATAAACGTGGTTCAGGAAGGGATGAGGAAAGCAGTATCAGAAGGATCCGGACGATTTTATGCAGACATATCCGGTGTGGAGGTAGCAGGTAAAACCGGCACAGCCCAAAATCCCCACGGTATCGACCACGGATGGTTCATATCCTATGCTCCGTATGATAATCCGGAAATAGCCATAGCTGTACTTGTGGAGAATGCGGGTTTTGGCTCCATTTCCGCGGCGCCGATCGCCGGACTGATGATGGAGCAGTACTTTCACGGACGAATTCTCCGGAACTGGGTCTATGAATATGTGAAGACTTTTACACCGAGAGATAGCAGCGGTAATAACAATGAGGAAGCTGAATAATGGCCTGCTATCGACAATTTGACTGGGTAATTGTGACTTGCTGGATACTGCTCTTCACAGCAGGTCTCATTGCCATATACAGCGCAACACTCGGTCCTGTATCCCAATTTCTACCCGCATATATTCAGAATAACTTTCTGAACCAGGTGGTTTGGATAGGCATATCCATTGGAGCTCTGATTTCCATACAATTTACCAGTCCACGTACATTTCAGCAGATATCCTATGTACTTTATGTGATCTGTATCATACTGGCCATTGCCACAGTAATTTGGGGTACTGAGGCCGGAGGTGCAAAGCGCTGGCTTGTCGTCGGCGGACTGCGATTTCAAATCAGTGAAATGTTGAAACTGGCTACAATTCTTGCCGTTGCCAATTATCTTACCAGCAGAAGAGACATCTCTGCCGAACATATCGGATCTGCTCTTGTTGCAGTCATTTTAATGGTAATTCCCAGCATCATTATAATTCTGCAAAACGATACAGGCACGGCACTTGTCCTTTTGGCCATCATTCCCGTTATGCTCTTCTGGTCCGGCCTGCCTTACGGTATTTCTCTGTTTCTCATATCACCTGCCATCATTGCCTATTTTACTGTCATAAACTGGAAACTCGGTATTCTGGCAACAATTATTCTTACCATTGCTATATTCTTTATTCAAAAAAGACCATGGTTGACCAGTGCTGCCTTAATTGCTGGTATACTTGTGGTCATTGGCATGCAATTTGCACTCAACCAGGTGCTTAAACCTCATCAACAAGCACGAATTGAAGCATTTGTCAACCCGGCGATGGATCCTCAAGGTGCCGGATGGAATGTACTTCAGGCAAAAACGGCGATCGGATCCGGCGGAATATGGGGCAAGGGCTTCCTTGAGGGAACACAGACGCAGCTTCGATTTCTTCCCGAACAATGGACTGATTTTATTTTTCCGGTAATTGCTGAGGAGTTTGGATTTATCGGAGCTGGATTTCTGGTGCTTGTCTTCGCAATTCTATTCCTCAGATTGCTGAATATTGCCGGGGAGCATCGACACCCATTTGCGCAGCTTGTTATCGTAGGGGTAACCATGACCTTCTTCACCCATCTGGTCATTAATTTAGGCAGCGCCATGGGACTGTTTCCTGTCATTGGCCTTCCACTTCCTTTTGTCAGTTACGGTGGTTCTGCCTTTCTTTCGTACTCCATAATGCTTGCCATATGTCTGAATATGGACTTTTATAAACGGGAATTTAGTATTTACAGCTAAAGATGCAACCGATTCAACCGATTATTTACATATCAACAACCGATATATGATACCCGTTTTGCATCATGGCTCCGGAAAAAAACCAGAAAATGATTAGCCTGTCTGATTCTTTCGGTTTGTCACTTTTTGGAGGTACAACCTGGTTGTCCCAAGCCGGAAAGATGTCCTGTGGTGAGGTGTAATGCCGTATTTACCCAAAGCTTCATAATGGTATACTGTTGGGTAACCTGCGTTTTTATCCCATCCATATTCCGGAAACTTATGATGGAGATCTGCCATATACCCATCCCTGTAGACTTTTGCCAATATGGAAGCAGCGCCAATGCTGGCACTGAGATGATCTCCTTTGATGATCGTTTGCAATGGTACTAACATTGATGTTATACTCCGGTTGCCGTCGATAAGCAGATAATCCGGATCTGGTTTGGTGCGTTGCACACACTTCTCCATTGCTTTAAGTGAGGCACCAAGGATGTTATAAGCCTCAATTTCTCCAACATCGCAACTGGCTACAGTCCACCACAGACAGTTTTTTTTGATCTTTTCCGCAATGACAACCCGTTGTTTGGCATTGATTTTTTTGCTGTCGGATATGCCGGGTATAGTACTGTTCGGCCTCAATATCACACCTGCAGCTACAACGGGTCCGGCAAGGCAACCTCTGCCAACCTCATCTAGTCCCATAATTCTGCCAAAACCCTCATCCCAGAGTCTTTTTTCCAGAAGATAGGGATTGTGATTTCCAGCAGACATCAGCTATTTTGTCTACATTCCGCCTATATGAGATCCAGACGCTGCATCACTTCATCGGTGATATCGTAGTCACGATGTGCTCTTTCTGAAGCGTAAAGGATAATAAAATCACCGTTGTTGGTCATGGTATTGAGAACGTATGTAAAATCACGTTCTCTGGCAACGCTTTCGATCGCTCCCTGAATTTTGTCAAGCAACGGTTCAATAAGCTCAAATTGCCGCTCCTGTATTTCCTGTTGGAAATTTTGCTGAAATTCCTGAAGCTCGAGATTGAGCTCGGCAAGACGCTCTTCTTCCCTTCTTCTGGCTTCATCTGATATAACCGACATTTTCTGCTGGTACTCCTCCACTTCCCTTTGGAAAGCAGCTTCCTTTTCAGCAAATTCCTGACGCTTGCGATCTATAAAATTTTGAAGACGGCGCTCAATGGCAGCCATCTCAGGCATGCTTCTCATGATGGTTTGGGGATCTACAAAACCGATTTTCAGTTCTTCCTGAGCCTGTGCCTGCACGTTATTGGCAGGAGCGGCGAGTCCCGTAAGAAGGATACATGCGAGAATAATCCAAGTTTTTTTCATTGTCTGTGGTATCTGCTTAATGGTTAATTTAACATTCGTCCAATCACCCTGTCGGTCAGGTCATAGTGTTCTTTGCCATCATCCGACACAAATAGCAGGAACATTTCACCTTCGCTGGTGGCTTCGTTCAGCACATAGTCAAGATTCATGTCCCGGGCAAGAGCCTCGATAACGGTATTCATTTCCTGAAGGATGGGTCCGAGCAATTCAGCCTGACGCTGCTCCAGTTCGCGCTGAACCCTCATCTGAAACTGCTCAAGTTCCTGGTCCATTTGCTGTAGTTCCTGTTGCCTGCGGCGTGTCTCCTCTTCTGAAAGATTGGGAGCTTCCTGCTGGAATCGGGCAAGTTGGTTCTGAAAATCAATTGCTTTTTCTTCGAATTCTGCCTCTCTGCCATCGAGGAATCGGTTTAGCTGCCGCTCAATAGCCTCTTTTTCCGGCAGATTATCAAGAACGACTTGCGGATCCATGTAACCAACGCGCATCTGTGCATTTGCAGATAGCGTAAGTCCGATCAAGAGTATAATAATCGTTGAAATGTACTTCATATCGGTAATATTGGTATTTATTTCAAAAGTCTGTTAAGATACAATGTTTAGGCTAGCTTTTCCAAAATGTCCTTATACAATACGTTCAACCCTCATCAATAATTGTGTACGGGATATCATAATGCGTCATCATCGACGAAAATACCCAGTTCCTCAAGTACATCCCGGCTGATGTCCCAGCGTGTTCTTGAATAGAGAAATAAATAGTCTCCGGCTCTGTCGAAAACGTGATCGAATCCATCTCTTTCCGCTACCTTTACGACAGCCTCAAGAATCCGTTGTTGCAACGGTTCCAGCAATTCTTCTTGTTGCCGGAAATAATCACCGTCCGGACCAAATCTGCGATTGATATACTGTTCCCGTTCACGAATTTTCTGATCTATTTCCCGCTGTCGCTGTCTTCTGATATCAGGTGTAAATAAAATCTCTCTGGCTTCGAAGTCTTGCTTCAGACGCTCGATTTCGACCTGCATTTCATCAATCTCCTCCTTCCAGTTCTGAGCGATGGTTTCAAGCCTCTGTCGAATACCGGTATACTCAGGGATTTCTTGCATAATCACATCTGAGTCGATGTATCCGATTTTTTGCTGCGCTGCAGCCTGCTGCTCAGGTAACAGCAACAATAGAACCGGCAGCAACAGCACTGGAGTCAGTTTTTTCATAATCAGAAAGGTGCTCCAATATTAAACAGAAACTGCCATTCGTTTGCATTGACACCGGGAGCCTCTATGCCATCGAAGCGATAACCGTAGCTTAGATCAATGAGTCCGAGAATCGGCATAAAAATACGGGCTCCGAAACCGGCCGCCCGTTTCACATTAAACGGATCAAATTCTTTGTAACCCAAAAAAGAGTTTCCTGCCTCAACAAATGCATAGGGAATAAGCTGAACCTGCTCGGTGCTTATAAGAGGATAACGCAACTCCGTGAAGTACTTGTTATAAACGGTGCCACCTATTTCTTCCCCGTCCTGATAGGGTGAAATTGACCCTTCAAAGCCACCGGGGTATCCTCGCATATCGATATTGTCCCGGGTAAATACCTGCTGCTGCTGCAGAGGTGTACCACCGAGATAGAAACGCTGGAACTGGCTTCTGTTTGATGTACCAAACCAACTCATGTACCCGAATTCTGCACCGTATGTGGCAACCAGCTTGCCAGCGATCGGGATGTGATACTGGTAATCCATCCCCAGCTTGAAATACTGAGAGAAACCTGGAATGTTGGGCGCGAACTCACCGCTTATGGAGAATTTGGATCCGGTATTAGGAGAAATCGGGTTATCGGTTGAGTTACGCTGCAACTCCTGTTCCAGGGAAAGGAT
>SLLP01000015.1 GCA_007133995.1 Balneolales bacterium | reverse complement strand
TTTCAATGAGTTTATCAAGACATCCAGACAGCCATTTTATTGAAACACCACGAGGAATTTTTACCTCTGCGGGTAACTGGTTTCATATAACCACCGAAGCCTTGGAAAAATATGCTCCCGGGTTGCTGGAAAAACAATCCCTGGATAAGCTGATTAAAAAATCAGAAGTATGGATTCGAAGTGCTGACAATATCGGTATTACCCTTTTCATGCTGATCCTTTATTTTCAGGGTTTATTGCCCGCCTTGTTTGTAACACTCTTTTTTGTTCCAGTGTGGCATATAAACAAGAGCAGTGCCATCAGCCTTTGGCTAACTGGTGTTCTTACAGTTTTGGATAAGGAAATCATTGTTGTGCTTATTTCAATACTTGTTTTGAGCTGGATGGGCATCACGGAACAATACCTTTCGGTATTCATTGGTATTCTTTTTTTTTGTGTACTGAAGTTTGGCTGGTTTCGCGCGTTTGTGGAATGGCTATACGAAAAGTTGTTCAAGGGAACGCTGTTGCTCAATGACAGGGTATTAAAGATGATGATTCTTAAATACGCCATGAAGGAGAATATTTCAGTGAAAGAAGTGGATGCCATGGAAAATGAGATTCTGTCGTTGATAAGCAAGCAAAAAGAGGTCTTGAAAAAGTACAGTAAGAGGAAATAAACATAAATGAGCGAAGCAGTACAGCGGATGTTCGCATCCATTTCCGACCGTTATGATCTGTTGAATTCAGTTTTGTCGTTGGGGGTGCACCATCGATGGCGTACCCAAACGGTGAAACTGACCGGGGCCATGCCAGGCATGAGTGTATTGGATTGTGCCACGGGTACCGGGGATCTTGCGATTGCCTACAAGAAAGCGGTCGGTCCGTCAGGAACAGTGATCGGAACAGATTTCTGTGCCGAGATGCTTGAGACTGCACCTGGAAAATCGAGAAAAAAAGATCTTCAAATTGTCTGGGAGGTTGCTGATGCCATGGATCTTCCCTACGATGATGACAGGTTCGACATCAGCAGTATGGCTTTTGGGATTCGCAATGTTGATGATCCGGCTTCGGCGCTTACTGAGATGGCTCGAGTGGTAAAGCCCAACGGCAAGGTGGTTGTGCTTGAATTTGGACAACCTTATGGCATCATGAAGTACCCATTCAAGTGGCATAGTAAATATGTGATCCCCGTCATAGGAGGAATAATAAGC
Source organism: Balneolales bacterium (assembly GCA_007133995.1). Taxonomy (GTDB): domain Bacteria; phylum Bacteroidota; class Rhodothermia; order Balneolales; family Natronogracilivirgulaceae; genus SKNL01. Next base: position 1,899 of record SLLP01000015.1, on the reverse strand, counting down.
GGGAACAAAGAGGCATATCGCTATCTTCCTGAAACCAGTGCAGCATTTCCGGCTGGTGAACGGTTTGTGTCACTGATGAAAAAAACCGGGCGATTTAAATTGTGCAGAAGCAAGCCATTAATGCAGGGCATTGCTTATATTTACACCGGAGTTGTTTTGTAACTACCTTATCTGCAATGAGATTGTTCTTTTGATTGGTTCCCTCAGACAACTTCAGTAGTTTAAAAATTATGCTTTCATAAAAAATGACTGTCATGCATATAAATGAAATAAAATCTCTGCTGCCCCATCGTTATCCGTTCCTGATGGTAGACCGTGTGTTGGAGATTGGTGAAAAACATATTGTTGCCATCAAAAATGTCTCTGTCAATGAGGAGTTTTTTAATGGTCACTTTCCTTCAGCTCCGGTTATGCCCGGAGTACTCCAGATAGAGGCTTTGGCACAGGCGGGTTGCTTACTTACACTGAAAAACAAAATTGAAAAGCCCGATGAAGTAATTATTGTTTTTTCAGGCATCAAGAATGTACGTTTTCGCAGACCGGTTGTTCCTGGTGATCAATTGCTAATGGAAGTGGAACTGATTAGTTCGCGAAGAAATTTTTTGACGATGAAAGGCAAGGCGACAGTGGCGGGGGATCTGGCATGTGAAATGGAAGCTACAGCCGCAATCGTCCCTAAAAATAAATTATGAGTACGCAGTCAAAAGCAGCACCGGCAAAAATTACCACACGGACGGTCGTGGACATGAAGGGGCGTGGTGAAAAGATCAGCATGCTAACAGCGTACGACTACACCATGGCCCGAATCGTAGACCAGGCAGGAATTGATATCATCCTTGTAGGGGATTCCGCCAGTAACGTAATGGCCGGTCATGAAACGACGCTTCCGATTACATTGGAGCAGATGATTTATCATACGGAATGTGTAGTACGCGGTGCTGAACGGTCGCTGGTTGTGGCCGACCTGCCCTTCATGAGCTATCAGGTTACCGATACGGGTGCGCTAAAGAGTGCAGGACGGATGATGAAAGAGGCAGGGGCGCATGCTGTCAAACTTGAAGGTGGTACAGGTGTGGTTCCGGCTATCAGAAAAATTGTCGATGCTGGTATTCCGGTGATGGGACATCTGGGCCTCATCCCCCAGAGTATTTACAAGTTTGGGACCTACAAGGTGCGTGCAACGGATTCGGAAGAAGCCGAACAACTTGAAAAAGATGCCCTCAGCCTGCAGGAAGCGGGTTGCTTTGCAGTCGTGCTGGAAAAAATCCCTGCATCGTTGGCAAAACGGGTTACAGAGGAACTATCTATTCCTACAATCGGCATCGGTGCGGGTCATGCTTGTGACGGACAAGTTCTCGTCACCCATGACATGCTTGGCCTGAACAAAGATTTCAGTCCGCGTTTTATCAGGCGCTATGCTGATCTTTATGCCGTAATGACCGAAGCAATTCGTTCCTATCAGTCAGATGTCAAGAATGGGACATTCCCCGATGAAAATGAGCAGTATGAGTGAGCTGCCTGGGACTAGTGCGAAAAATCATATCATGGCCCTGATCTGCGTTGCTATACATCAAACTGATAATTGGAAATTGTGTATGATTAGCACAGTGGTAAAAAACGTAATATGAGTGATACTGAATATGATGCAGACCGGTTGATTCTGGTTTGCAATGATGATGGAATTTTTTCACCGGGTATAAGGGCATTGGCCGAAGTGGCAAAGGAATTTGGCGAAATCACCATTATCGCTCCGGATCGCCAGCAAAGTGCAGTCGGACATTCCATTACGGTATCAGACCCGTTGCGGGTGACACCATTCCAGATCAATTCCAAGATGGAGGGGCAGGCGGTTAATGGCACCCCGGCCGATTGCATCAAGTTGGCGCACAGTAAGCTTAT
>SLLP01000061.1 GCA_007133995.1 Balneolales bacterium | reverse complement strand
GACCGGAATCGGCCTGACCGGCAAGTTCTGGGCACACGAACATTTCGTTGAGCCGGACATCCTTGCTTTCGGGAAAAAAGCCCAGGTTTGCGGTATTCTTGCCGGCAAACGCATCGACGATCTAAAAACGAATGTATTCAGGGTATCGTCACGCATTAACTCAACCTGGGGCGGCAACCTTGTGGACATGGTTCGCTTTGCACGTTATCTTGAAATCATAGAGGAGGACAAATTGGTTGATAACGCTGCAAATACGGGAGCCTACCTGCTCGAACAGATTCATGCCGTCACAAATGATTTTGATGCCGTTAAGGGTGCACGCGGACGCGGACTTATGTGTGCTTTTGATTTTGTTGATCCTGTCATGCGCCACATATTCCTTGATGCGAACTTCAAAAACGGCCTGCTGATGCTGCCCTGCGGTACACACGCCGTACGATTCCGGCCACCGCTTACTATCGGCAAAGAACACGTCGATGAGGGCATTGCCATCCTGCGCAAATCACTTAAAGAAATCAGCTGACTCCGGGTTGCCGGCTTACAGGCTTGACTTACCCCGGACGGGCTTGACAACCCAAATGGGGTTAACACTTTAGAATGGACTTGACACACTGAATGGGAATCAAAACCTGGACGGATTTTATTGGCCGACCAGGCCTGATCCAGCGACCGCCTTTCTATACCATCTGGTGCGAATTCGGCTGGATCACCATTTCATTCAGCACCCCTGGTTCCGGCTGGGAAACCGCATAATATACGGCTTTGGCGACTTCCTCCGGCGAGAGCATTTTGTCCGATTGCACCTTCATATCCACATCCGGATTCTCCCAGAACTCCGTTGCCACTCCACCCAGGTATAGAAGCGAGTATCCGATATTATGACGCCGGGTCTCATCCACCAGGGCTTTGGTGAAACCGGTCACAGCGAACTTTGATGCCGAGTAGACGGAACTGTTTCTCATCACATGTTTGCCCAGAATTCCCGGAAACATGATCACCTTGCCCGACTTTTCTTTCATCATATGATGAAGCACTGCTCTGGTAATGATGATGGTACCGTATACATTCACATCCAACACGTTTCTCACCTTCTCGGGATCTGCATCCGCTAAACCTTTAATCATGCCGATGCCAAAGGCATTGACCAGTACATCAATTCGACCCAGTTCTTCAATTACAGTTTTGGTCATATTCTCAACCGATGACAAGTCAGACACGTCCAGATCCACCGCATAAGCCTCACCTCCCGAGTCATTGATTTCTGAAGCGATGTCATCCGCTTTTTCTCTGTTTCGTGCTGCAAGGACAATTTTAGCACCGGCTTTTGCAAAAAGTCTTGCTGTGGACGCTCCAATTCCTCCAGTTCCGCCTGCAATGAGTATTACCTTGTCATTCATGGTGACTCGTATTGAGTTAAAAAGATAGATTTCAATTTTGGATCGCGGTTCTGCGACTACTGCAATCGGTTAGAGTTAGCTCAATCGTGAACCAGTAATCGTTGTCACTGGCCTCAACGCAAAGCGATTCTATCTGGTTCCCAACTTCTCAAATTTACAGGGTAACGGGAAAACAGCCGGTTTTCGGGAATAGCCGACTACACTGCCTGAGCCTGCGACAGTGCTTTGGGTAACACACCTTCGTAGATCTCCCTGAGCTTCTCCACCTTGATCTCGGCAAAATCATCTATAATCAGACGGTTCCCTCCCACGGTACCGAGATGAAACACCGGGATTTCAGATTCAGTGAGCGTTTGACTGACCAGTTCCAGTTTTTCCGGAGCCACGCTCAGAAGAATACCGGACTGTGCCTCGCTGAACAGCTGCTCCGTTGTGCTTTGGCCGGGCAGATCCAGGGTGACACGAGCACCAAGGCCCGAAAAAATACTTTTCTCCATGAGAGCCACTGCAAGTCCGCCGTCTGACAAATCATGGGCCGATGCAATCCACCCTTTGCGAATGACATCCAAAACCGCATTCTGTAACTTTGCTTCGAATTCAAGATCCAGGTCAGGTGCGTCACCCGCAGTCAGGCCATGCAGAAACGACAGGTATTCGCTGCCGTCAATGCCGCTGCGTGAGGCGCCGGCGTAAAGGATTTGATCTCCTTCGGAGCGAAATCCTGCCTGTGTCGTGTGGTTTTCATAATCTTCAATGAGACCAAGCATACCTATCACCGGGGTGGGGAAGACCGCTCCGTGGGGATTCTCATTATAGAAACTAACATTGCCGCCGGTGACGGGTGTGCCGAATTTTTTACATGCGTCTCCCATACCCCCGACCGCCTCTTTGAAGGTCCAGTATACTTCCGGCTTGTAGGGATTGCCGAAATTCAGGCAGTTGGTGATGCCCATTGGTCTGGCGCCGGAGCAGACCACGTTGCGGGCGGCTTCGGCCACCGCGATCTGGCCCCCTTTCCTTGGATTCAGGTAGACGTACCTGCCGTTGCAGTCGGTAGCCATGGCCAGCGCCTTATTTGTCCCCTTTATACGCACCACGCCGGCATCAGACGGACCGGGTCCCACGGCCGTATTGGTGCGCACCATGTGGTCATACTGCTCGTAGGCCCATCTTTTGGATGCGATGTTCGGTGATTCCAGCAGTTTTAGCATAATTCCTTCGATATCTTCGACATCGATGTAGGGTGACAGGTCGGTGGTCCCGGTTTTTTCCAAATACTCCGGTTTTCGGGTCTCCCGGATGTAAACCGGCGCACCGCCGCCCAGGACCAGGCTGTCGGCCGGGATGTCGGCCTTCACCTTGCCGTCGCGCAGATAGGTAACCCGTCCGTTGTCCACCACCTCGCCGATTACGACCGCATTCAGGTCCCACTTCGCAAATACATCCATTACTTCCTGCTCGCGGCCCTTCTGCGCTACGATCAGCATACGCTCCTGGCTTTCAGAGAGTAAAATTTCATAGGCGCTCATATCTTCTTCACGCAACGGCACCTTGTCCAGATCAATATGCATGCCGGTTTCGCTCTTTGCGCTCATCTCGGAGCTGGAGCAGCTGATGCCGGCCGCTCCCATGTCCTGAATACCCACGACAGCACCGGTTTTCAGTGCTTCAAGTGATGCCTCCAGCAGCAACTTCTCGGTAAACGGATCGCCCACCTGCACACTCGGACGCTTGGCCTCGCTGGCCTCGCTGATCTCCTCGGAGGCGAATGTCGCTCCATGGATGCCGTCCCGGCCTGTCGATGCCCCGACAATAATCACCGGATTGCCGACACCTTCGGCAATGGCCGAGGCGGTTTCACCGTGCTTCACGATACCCACACTCATGGCGTTGACCAGCGGATTACCCTGATAGCTCTTGTCGAAGCAGATTTCGCCGCCAACCGTCGGCACACCAAACGAATTGCCATAATCGGCTATACCGCGGACAACCCCATCCACCAGATACCGCACCCGCGGCTCGCTCATCGAACCGAATCGCAATGAGTTGAGTGCCGCGACAGGTCGCGCACCCATCGTAAAAATATCCCGGTGAATGCCTCCCACTCCGGTCGCTGCTCCCTGATAGGGCTCTACTGCCGACGGATGATTGTGGCTTTCGATTTTGAAAGCGCATGCCAGTCCGTCGCCGATATCCACCAGTCCGGCATTCTCCTCGCCGGCTTCCACTAGCAGCGTCGGACCGGTACGCGGCAGGGTTTTCAGAACGGCAATGGAATTCTTGTAGGAACAGTGTTCGCTCCACATGACCGAGTAGACACCCAGTTCGGTAAAGGTGGGCGTGCGACCAAGATAGTCGCAGATTTTATTAAACTCCTCTTCTGTAAGACCATGCTCGCGAGCAAGTTCTAGGGTTACCTCGGGTTCTGAAAAACGCAGTTTGGACATTGTTTTGGGATAGTGTTATTAAGTAGTATTGGTGTTTTGAAGTACACCGAGCAGTCGATGGTATTCGGAAAAAGTGAAATGGGCCAGATTCAGCTCGGGTTGCATGCCGCTTCGATTGTACCATGCTGTTTTCCAGCCGCTGTTTATGCCACCAGTCACATCAGATGAGTAGGAGTCCCCGACATAGAGCAGTTCTCCGGGTTTGCATCCAGCTTGTTCAGCTGCGAAGTTAAATATTCGCGTGTCTGGTTTGAGATGCCCCGCCTCCTCGGAAATGATCAAATGATGTGCATATCGGTTCAGAGAAAAATACTCGAACTTTTTTTTCTGTATGACGGTAAATCCGTTGGTCATGATGCCGACCGGGTACTGCTCTGATATGCGAACAAAGGCCTTCCGTGCATCGGGAATCCAGTCCCAATGCCTGGAATAACAATCCATATAGACCTTGTCGATCTCACGCCAGTCCACAGAGCTGATCCCGAGCCGCTGAAACGTATCCTCGAACCTGAGACGGCGGAGCTCGCGCTGTGTTACCTCGCTGTTGCGATACGCTTCCCAAAGCCGGTGGTTTGTTGCACCGTATTCTGTAACAAATTCAAGCGGTTCGATCTGCTGCATCTGTGGATACTGGCTCCAGACATCCAAAAGAGCGCGATCCTGAGCATTCTTATGGTCTATCAGCGTATCATCCAGATCAAAATAGATAAATGAAATGGTATTAAAATCCGGGATGACTGGCTGCGAAGTAGAATCCATGACACCGTGTGTTGTTGCAAAAAGCTAAAAATAAGATGTTACACAACCTTTCCATAGTGAAAAATGCAATTTTTTGTCCCTTTTTTGTGTTATGATGCGACCAATACCCTTTTTTAGATCGAAATTATGTTTACAGTCTCTACTGGGTCTGAAAAATGGAATTACAAATGTGATTCATTTATCTTGAATCCGAACTTTAACATCGAATTTCAAACCAATCTGATCAATGGCACGAACACCATCCAGTATGCTTGAACTGGGGACTCTGGCCCCTGACTTTTCTCTTCCCGATCCACACGGCAACTTTTTTACACGCGACCAGATCGCCGGTGAACACGGTCTTTTGGTCGTATTCTATTGCAACCATTGTCCGTTTGTCAAACACATCCGCGAAAAGTTTGTACAAGTAACTTCCGAATATATTGACAAGGGTATTGGTGTTGTTGCCATAAATTCAAACGATATTGAAAATTATCCGGATGACGCACCCGACAAAATGGCCGAAGAAAGCGAGCGCTACGGCTACCGTTTCCCCTATCTGTTCGATGAGTCACAGGATGTTGCCCGTGCTTACGATGCGGCTTGCACCCCTGATTTCTTTTTGTTCGACAGGGATATGAAGCTTGTTTACCGCGGCCAGTTCGATGACAGCCGCCGTGGCAACGACGAACCGATCACCGGGGCAGATCTCAAAGCCGCAATGGATGCACTTATTAATGGTGAAAAGCCGTCTGAAGAACAGAAGCCTTCCATCGGTTGCAATATAAAATGGAAGCAGCAGGCATAAAGCTCCGCTCCTCTCATCCACATCCCACAGATGATTCACTGGCTCAAGGATTCCGGGTTCATTCGCAACACAGCAACGGACACTGCAGATGCCGTATCCGATAATATGTACCGGCTGGACCGGGCCACCCCGATCAAACGCGGCATCTCTCGACGCACCAAAACAGAGCGATATCAGGATATTCTATCCCTCCCGAATGTAACTGATCTGCATCATTACAGGGAGGGTGATTACGCAGCCGTCCGGGGAAGATGGACTGAAGTTTTCGGCAACGAGCACCCTCTTACCCTTGAGCTGGCATGTGGCAAAGGGGACTACTGCCTCGGCCTTGGTGCACGCTATCCGGACCGGAATTTCCTGGGACTCGATATCAAAGGGGATCGCATCTGGAAAGGCGCAATGCAGGCATTGGAAACCGGTCTATCCAATGTGCGGTTCATGCGGACCCGGATAGATCACATCACAAACTATTTTGCTCCCGGAGAGGTATCAGAAATATGGATCACGTTTCCCGATCCATACCTGAAAAAATCCAAAACACGCAAACGGCTCACAAATCCCGTTTTTTTGCAAAGATATCGCCGGATTATGCAACCTGACGGCCTCATTCATCTTAAAACCGACAGTGACCGCTTATATGAGTTCACACTTAACGTCATTGAACTTCTCAATCTTCCGGTCAGGCAACGCATATCTGATGTTTATCATTTGGATAGTATTCCGACAAATCTTGATATTCAGACCTATTATGAAGAACAGCATCTTGCAGAAGGACGATCCATAAAATATGTTGCTTTTAGCTTGAACGATGACGTTTTCCAAGCTGTTCACGATGAGGTGAAAAAACTGACCTGATTGATCCCTACCCGACCTTAACATGCCTTTCAGATATGGCTAAAATACACTCTACTTCCGGCAATCCCTTCATTCCCGCCAATCCACTGTCAATTTTACCCATAGCGGTACTGCTTTTCTCATTTCTGCAAACCGGATACGCAACGGATACCGTCTCCGGCGGAAATCTTTTTTACTTCACACACGAAAAGCAGATCGGAGATGCGTTTCAGCGGGGTGATGTTATCCGGATCAACCCGAATGTCGAGCTGCTGGGTGCTTCATTGGTACCGGGCAAAGAATTGGTGGTTCCTTCCCCGAGAGGTGGCGATAACCGGTTTCGCATAACATCCGTCACCGAATTTGTGGATGGCGTTATATCGGTAAGGGCAGCGCATATTGATTCTCCTTATGACCAGATGACGTTTTCGTTTGATGCCGCGAACGGCCTCTTGCTCGGAAGCATCAACCATTTCGCCAGAGGCGATTTGTTCCGGATCCAACCCCAGACGGAATCGTACCGCAAAACATCCCCGGGTGAGGCTGACCAGCACCTGCTGCTCTATCGCAACCCGGATAAGGAGGAGTATTATCCTTGCGGGGTGGATGGGGAGATAGCTAAGAGCGAAGCTGTGCGCGCACATTACCAGGATCCACACAGTCAAAGCCATGTTTTTTCGGCTTTTGACATACAGAATTCCGGAATGCAGGTCGACGTCCCCATCGACCTGATGATCGTGTATACCAATGAAGCTGAAACATGGGCGAACCAAAACGAAGGCAACATCCAGCTGTTGATCGCTGAGATGATCAACATTTCGCAGACGGCACTGGACAACAGCGATGCCGGCGTTGAGCTCCGGGTTGTCCATACATACAATACCTCCTACGAGCAAAGCGGCGATGCGGAAACAGACCTGTTCCGCCTGGCCACGTCACCCACGTTCAACCTGGGAGATGAATATCAGGGGTACATGGAGTACGTCCATACCATGCGCAATCAATACGGGGCGGACCTGGTATCCCTGCTTGCAACCGAGTCAGGCGGCAACGTCGGCGGACTTGCATTTCTGATGAACAACATTTCGGGCTTCGCAAATCTCGGCTTTTCGTGGAACCGGGTTCAGCAGATGACCGGCACCACCACCTTTATTCATGAAATCGGACACAATCTCGGCAACGAACACAGCAGGGATCAGTTCAGAAGTGCGGCCGGGGTCCTCGGAGGACTTTTCGATTATTCAACGGGTTGGAGGTTCACCGGCGACTCAGGTGCCTCTTATTCCACCGTCATGGCCTATCGCGAGGCAGCCAATCGATCCGTAAGCACCCGAATTCCTTATTTTTCCAATCCGGAAATCTTATTTGATGGGCAAAGCACCGGAAGCTACATCGGAGAAAGCGCACCGGCTGACAACGTCAGAAGCATGCGATACACCCGAAACATTGTCTCGAATTACCGACCGACACAGATCAATCCGCCGCTGGCCTCGCTGGACGACTCTCCAATTCAGATCGAGGCTTCATACCTTGAGGCTGAACAAATAGGACTTACGCTCTCAAATGACGGTGACAGCCCGCTTTACTGGACGGTAGACGTGCGATACCCCGATCCGGCCCCGGCAGCGAAAGTTGTGCTCTCCTCACGCACAGGCTTGGCACTGGAAGGTCCTGACCGTCCGGTGCCCGGCAGCACATACCCTCACTTTGATACCCGGGGTGAAAAGCTCATCCGATATCCGGACCGGGCCGATTACGGCTTTGAACCAGTTCCATGGAACCGTTCAGATCTCAACTTATCCGGAAACAGCTCCAGGAATGCTGCATTTTCCACAAGCAGCGGTGGTATTTCGAGCAACGATGGTATTTCGAGCAGCAGTGATATCCCAAGCAGCACTGTTTATCGGACCAATTTCAATCTCATTCAGCTTCCTGATGATTCTGCCGAATTTTTAGTCCTGGACGGATGGAACGTCTTCCCGGGAAATGAGGATAACCGTTTTATACTTACCAGGGACAATGCCCTTTCCGAACCGTTTAACCTGCGTCTGAAACCGCGTGAAGGACTGGATTCCGAAGGGCTCACCGGTGTTGTGACACCATTTTTCGGACCTCTCACATCGCAAGGTTATTCCCTTTCCATGGATCTCCATTTTAGTCAACTTGAGTCCGAAAATCAATTTCATCTTATTCTGGATGAACCATCACGGGATAACCTCACGGCCTGGGTCTGGTTTGACGATGGCAGAATCGTCATTCGCAATCAGATCACTCCGGAAGGTCGTGACTTCTTTGATGCCGGGGTAAGCTACGAGGCCGGTACATATTTCAATTTTGAAATTCGAACCGATCCCCTGAACAACCGCATCCTATATTTTTTGGATGGAGAAGAGATTTTTGAAGGTGAAGGAGCACTATTTCAGGGATCGGCACCTGAGCGTGCTATCCTTGCGCATTTGAATCATCAGACCGGGGAGACATTTGACATTGACAACTTCCGGGTTTATTCACTGACCAACCGGGATTTCCCGAGATTTCAGCACCGAAAGCAGTCTGGCGGCATTGCAGCCGGTGAAAGCCGGCAGATCACTTTTGAAGTGATTGCAGATCGGCCACGCAGCGGTGTCTATGAGTTTGATTTGGTGGTGAATACCAACGATGCGGGCAATCCACAATTTACCATACCGGTGCGCTACGAAATCAATGATTCACCAACGTCTTCGGAGTTTGAGTCGATTGCAGAAGAGTTCCGGCTGCACCAGAACTATCCGAATCCGTTCAATCCGTCCACAACCATATCGTACCATATTCCGGAACAAAGTGATGTGCGGCTGGATGTGATGACCATCAACGGACAACGGGTTATCACGCTGGTCGATGAGCGGCAGCATGCCGGAGAGCATCTTGTGACCTTCAATGCCGGCGGTCTTGCCAGCGGTGTGTATCTGTATCGACTTCAGGCCGGTTCGTTCACGAAGACACAGCGGATGGTCCTGGTGAAGTAACATAGCCGACACCCTGGCGGGTGCCGCGGGCCTCAAGCTGTTCCATTACACGCTGCTTTACCTCGGGATGTTTTTTGCGTCCCCATTGCGGGACTATGAGCATGTCGGGAGGGGCGCTGCCTGACATGCGTGCAATGGCGATGTCGGGCCGAAGACGCTCAATGAAATCGGAGACCAGCCCCACCCATTGGTCAAAGGTAAATACGGGAAAAGGATTGTCGTAAAACTGCCTGGCCATGGCGGTGCCCTTTACCACCTGCAGGTGATGGATCTTCAGGTACTCGATGGGCAGGCCGGATACCACTTCCGCTGATTCAAGCCATTGCTGGCGCCGCTCGTTCGGGAAACCGAGAATGAGGTGGGCACCAATGTGAATTCCGCGTCCGGCCAGCCGTTTACAAGCTTGCTCCACTGCAGCAATATCGTGTCCCCTGTTGATGCGCATGAGCGATTCATTATACACCGATTCGATGCCAATTTCCACGGCGATATAGCATTCACGGGCCAGAGACTCGAGCAGTGAAATCACCGGATCGGCAAGGCAATCGGCCCGGGTTCCTATGACCAGCCCGTCAATATCCGGGTGTTCCAATGCTTCACGATATCGTTCTTCCAGCCGATCGACGGTGTCATGCGTATTGGTATAAGCCTGGAAATAGGCTAGAAAGCGTTCAGCACCATACCTCACTCGCTGTGATTCGACACCACGCTCAATTTGAGTGTGGATTGAATCCTTTCTGTTGAGATATTTCGGAACAAAACTGCGGTTGTTGCAGTAGGTGCACCCTCCTCGTGCCACCGTTCCGTCGATATTGGGACACGTGAACCCTCCATCCACCGACACTTTGTAGGTGACCGCGCCAAACCGGTTTTTCAGGTAATGGTAATAATCGTTGTAGGGTCTTTCGGCCGCCATAACTGAGAATTTATCTCTCCGGAACGAACACTCTTTGCATTGAACACTCTTTGTTTTGAAAACTCTTTCATTTACTTCAAAATATAAGAAATATGAGCGAATTTCAGTCAGTTTTTTCTTTGCTGATTTGACTGACTCCGTTCTGGGTAATAAACCTTCCACATCAGAACTGAACCTCAACGGGCCAGAGGATCCTGCCGGATGTTTCGGCGCAAAGCTTCCTCTCCACCGTGTTCAAATCCGGGAAGCAACCGGATGACAAATTCATTGGCCCCGCGCCAGGGAGCCAGCGGATCTTCTTCCTCATTAGCCAGCAGATCGGATTCGATTGGTTTTGCTATGTCTCCAAGGTTTTCAACCGCGTTGAGCGCTTCGATGGCAACATAGGCACCCTTTTGGTCAGGCCGGGCAAGCTCAACCAGTCTTTGCAATGCCGGCTGCCGGTCATCACTATCGCCAAATGTTGCGAGAATTTCTGCAGCAACTACCTGTACGGCCGGACTATCGTCTTCCAGTGACCTGCGGATTTGGGACTCGGTTGCATCAAAGGCACGCTCTCCCCGAATCAGGATTCCGAGTGCTGACCAATATCGGATAGCAGGATCCGGGTCTTTCAAACCGGCCTTAAGCATGGGCAGGGCATGAAACGACCGGGAAGCGGCCAGTTCCGCAACGGCAAAGATACGTTCCATGGGATAGCGTTCGGTATCTCTGAGCATTTCATAGATAGAGGTAGCCTCTTCGCCGTTCAGCTCCCAGATCGGAGCACTGCTGTTTTTGGCACGGCGATGCATTTCGGATTCGGGTAAAAACTGGGCATCCCGGGTATCGAGCATATGACGTCTGTGTACAGACCGCATGCGATCCAATACATCCTGATGATAAGGACTGTCGACCAGGTTATGCACTTCCTGCGGATCGCTTACCAGATCATAGAGCTCTTCGGCGGGTTTTGGTTCCCATACGTACGTTTGTGGTGGAATAAGCTCTCCGGTATGGTATAACTCACGCCAGACTTTTGGAGTTTCAAAAGCACGTCCGTACCTACTGAAATAACCATGTTTCAGGTGCGGCATATAATTCCGGACATAAATGTACCGGTCGTCACGCACCGATCGAACCATATCCTGGCGTTCATCCATACGTCCGCGAAAACCAAACAGATACTGTCTCGGCTCCTCCTCATATGGCCCCATGAAAGCTTTTCCGTGCATCCATTCCGGCGGTTTAACACCTATCAGGCTCAAGAGCGTCGGTGCGAGATCTGCAAACTCAACCGGTCGGCGTGTAAATTCGCCCGGCTCATACTCTTCAGAGGCAATATGACGATATTTTTCGGGGATATGAACAAGCAGCGGCACATGCAGGCCACGGTTGTAACTGATCTGTTTGTAGCTGTTCATGCCTCCGCCATGATCACTGTAAAAGAAAATGATGGTGTTCTCCATCAACCCCTCGCGCTCCAGCTCCCGGATCTTTTCACCAAACCATCGATCCATATTGGTAATAGAATGGTAGTATTGGGCCCACTCGCGACGTACTTCCGGGGTATCGGGATGGAATGACGGAAGCGGGGCTTTCTCCGGATCGTGATAAGGTAACACGGTTCTGTCACGAATCCGACTGCCGTGACTAAGATGGGAATTAAAAATCGCGAAAAAGGGCGTCTGATCATCCGGCCGGTTCCGGTAATGCGCCTGGCTGGAAGATTCATGCCATATTTCCCGATTGTTGTCAAATGGTACGACGTTGTAGTCCTCCTTTGCATTGTTGGTGACATAGTAGCCGTGTTCACGAAGCAGCTGAGGGTACATTT
>SLLP01000193.1 GCA_007133995.1 Balneolales bacterium | reverse complement strand
GCAAAGAACAGGTGCTTTATTATGTAAAGCGCTTCACGGACATGCCTCCGTCCAAAAACAAGGACCTCGATTTCGGGGTTATCCTGAGGGACATGGAGATCGACAACCGCTCCGTGATCAAATACAACCCCAGAAAATGCATCCTCTGCCGGCGATGCGTGCACATATGCCAGGATGTGATGGGGGTGGATGCGCTTGGCGTGGTGGAAAAGGGAAGCGAAGCGATCATTTCGACACCGCAGGACATCGGGTTCGATGCCAACGGCTGCATCCGTTGCGGACAGTGCATCTCCACCTGCCCGGTCGGCGCCCTGGGCAACCGTTCTCCCGTCGAGACCCTTGCCATGGAGGTAAAGAAGAAGAAACTCTCCATTGCTCTTGATTCGGTGGCACTGTCCGCGTTCGTGCAGAGGCACAATACGTTGCAGCATATGGAACCGGAATTGGCCGAGCGGTATGTCATTGCCGGTCTCCGGCATATCGGGTTCCGAAAAGTGTTTCAATACGACTACTATCTGGCCCAGTCCGAGCAAATGGACGAAAAATCCGAGACGCCGACACTGGCCAGCTGGTGCCGGTCGGCTCAGAACTATTTCATGGAGCGTGAGCTCAACACGCTGGAAGTGAAGCCGGAAAACAGCCCCTGGTCGCTGCTGCTGGATGAGGTGAGCAAGAGCATTTGTCTCCTGAGTCCCTGCTCGGCCATGAAGGAAGTGGAGGACTTCAATTATGTGCTGACTGCTTCCAATCTTCTGGAGCTTTTCAGGCAGCTGGAATGCGATCTTGATTTCATGAATCCGGAAGGTGCCGCTTACGACGGACATACGGTGGGTCGGGGATTCCGGCATCCGGGTGTCCCGGCCCCGGACCGTAATGGATTTGGAATCCGCAGGGATCTGCCGGAAAAACTGGCCCAGGCCAAAAAAGAGAGGGGAGCCGTTCATGTGTACCCCTGCCTGGCAGGCTGCACCAACGGTGGCGGGACTCCCCCCACCATTGATGAAGAAGTAATTCGAGAACGAATCACCTGGCTGGAAGAACTCAGAGGGGTATAATCATGGCTGAAACAGCGACAAAACCGACAGCGCCAAGACCTGCAGCAATAAGACCTCTGGTCTGGGAAGAGAAATGGACCCTGGATAAAATCGTGGCCTCGGTGGAGGATCCGCAACACCAGAAAATCCGGCTGCTGCAGCTGGCCCAGAACGAATACGGATTTCTCCGCGATGAGCACATGAGATACCTGGCCGACTCCATCGGCACCAGCTACACCGATCTGTACGGTATTGCCACGTTCTACGCCCAGTTCAATCTGCATCCTCCGGGACGCCATCATATCTCCGTATGCGTGGGGACCGGCTGTCATGTGAAAGGCTCCAAAGGCCTGATGCAAAAGCTCACGGAATTACTTGCCATCAGGGAAAACGAAACCACAAAGGATCACCGCTTCTCCATGAAGAGCGTGCGGTGCCTCGGTTGCTGCGGACTGGCCCCCCTGATCAATATCGATGATGAAACATTCGGCAGGGTGAAACCCACCCACCTGGAAGGTATTATTGAGAAATTCGACTAGGAGAGCCCATGACTGTTAAAACAAAACTGGATCTCAACGAAATGGCCAGGATCGGGATGAACTCCCTGGAATCCTCCAAACCACAGATCATCTTCGGTCTCGGGACCTGCGGCGTTGCCGCGGGCGGCAACAAACTGGTGGACTTCACCAGGGAGTACACCGGATACTGGCAGGAAACCGGAATCCAGCCGCAGATCGTCACGGTAGGCTGCATCGGTATGTGCCATGCCGAGCCGCTTGTGGACATCAAACTGCCCGGCAAGCCGCGCGTGACCTATCACAATGTCACTACCGCCAAGATGAAGCGCATCATCGAAGAGCATTTAATCGAGGGCCGGCCGGTCAAGGAATTCGCCATGGGCCAGCTGAGCGATGAGCTGTCGGAATGCGAACACGGCAAGCTGAGCTATTCCTGGCACTATGAGGACATCCCCAATCTGAAAGAACTTCCGTTCCTCGCACGGCAAGTGCGCATCGTACTACGAAACTGCGGTGTCATCAATCCCGAATCCATTGAACAGTATATCGCCAGAGGCGGATACCGCTCCGCGCATAAAACCCTGATAGATCTCAAGCCCCAGGGCGTGATCGACGAGGTCATAAAATCCGGGCTTCGTGGACGCGGCGGCGCCGGCTTCTCCACCGGAAAGAAATGGCAGTTTGCCAAGGACGCCCCGGGCGACCAGAAATACGTGATCTGCAACGCGGACGAGGGGGATCCCGGCGCCTACATGGACCGCGCCGTGCTTGAAAGCGATCCCCACAGCGTGATCGAGGGCATGATCATCGGTGGCTACGCCACTGGCGCATCCATCGGCATACTGTATGTGCGCGCAGAATATCCGCTGGCCATCAAACGGCTCGAAAAGGCCATCCTGCAGGCCCGCGAATTCAATATCCTCGGGGATAATATCCTCGACAGCGATTTCTCATTCGACCTGCGGATCATGGAGGGCGCCGGTGCATTCGTTTGCGGCGAGGAAACGGCACTGATCGCATCCATCGAAGGAAAACGGGGCGAACCAAAACCTCGCCCCCCCTTCCCGGCCAATTCGGGGCTTTTCGGAAAACCGACCAACGTCAACAATGTCGAGACATGGGCCAACATCCCCATGGTCTTTGAAAAAGGCGCCCGGTGGTTCAACGGCATGGGCACCGAGCGCAGCAAGGCAACAAAGGTCTTCTCCCTGGTGGGCAAGATCGAGCGGGCCGGACTCGTGGAGATTCCCATGGGTACCAAAATGAAGGATATTATCTACGAAATCGGCGGCGGCATGCAGCACGGACGTTCATTCAAGGCAGTGCAGACCGGAGGCCCGTCGGGTGGATGTGTCCCCGCCGAGTACCTCGATGTGGCAGTGGACTACGAAAACCTCCAGGAACTCGGCTCCATCGTGGGTTCCGGCGGTATGGTGGCCATGGACGAAGATACCTGCATGGTGGATATCGCCAGGTACTTCCTGGAATTTTGTGTGGAAGAGTCATGCGGACAGTGCACGCCCTGCCGGATGGGCACACGCCGCATGCTCG
>SLLP01000044.1 GCA_007133995.1 Balneolales bacterium | reverse complement strand
TACATGAACATAACACCATCTCTGTTAAATCCACTTTCAATGAGCTGGTTTAATACGGCACGAAGCCTGGAATAGTCATGGTCATGAAGCACATCATTGACCCATGCGTCAATGATATCATCACGTTTGGATTTGGGCGGAAGCTTAATAATATAGTTCATATTGAAAGTAATATATGGTGCTAATCGGCATTGGCGAGTTTTTTTGCCTGCTTTAATATACGAATATCATATTCAAGCAACATACGTGACTCTAAAAAAGGTCCCTGATCCTGCAAATCAATATGTGATATAGCAAAAATCGCTGCGAAACGTATTCTGGGATCCGGATCATCTGCATAGTCCCTGGCGAAGTCGGCCTGCCATTCGCGGTCACTTGCAAATCTGCTCAACTGACGATAGGCCAACCACCGGATCTCGAAGGAGTAACCCTGGTTGAGATATTCAATGGCTGCCTCAAAAGAAGTATCATCCACCGGTACTTCAAAAAGCTCCTCCAGCAATGTTTTGGTGAAAAGCTGATCCTGTCGGTCTTCCCTCAAAAACCTGATGGCAAAATCACGAAATTCATTCTCATCAATCAGGTTTCTGTAGGTACGTATCGCCTGGTTGACAAGTGGAATATCATCTGACTCTTGTATGACCTCCATAACCCTGTTTTGTACTTGCGTATTGCCGGGGTATGCTTTCAGGGACTGCATGGATACCATGCGGATCTCTGCATCAGGAGATGTGACTCCCTCCAGGAACCGCCTTTCTGTACCGCTGGCACCTGACGTCAGTCCTGCCATGAGGCGATACAGTGCTGCCAGCACATCGGTATTTTGTTCGCGGTTCATTATATCCTGCACTGCAAGTTGCAGATCAGGATCTGAGTCATGGTCTTTCAGCGCCAGGGCGGCTTCTCTTCTCTTTTCAGACCGGTCGTCTCGACGCAGCTGATAGAGCCAGAACGAAAATGGCTTATCGATCTGGAGGCGCACTTCTGAATCGTCGCCTGCACCAATCCATGCATTGCTGACTTGACCATCCGTTGGAATATCCAGTGTATCTCCTGTTCCACGAAACTCCACTTTACTATCGTATAACTCACCATTTTGGATCCAGTAAATAGTTGCAGTAAAATCACGTTCTGTATAATCATCGGTGGGCACGAAAGCGAATGTAAGCCGTCCTGAATCCCTTGTCTCGGAAACCACAACAAGGTACCCAGGTTTTAATTCTGGTCCAGGATCATTGATTACAGGAGGGGAAATCCACCTTCCTGTCTTTTGATATGCCATGCGGGAAAAAACATCCGCTTCGTACACTCCGGAATTTCCTGCAAAGGCTCTTACCTGGTATGGAAGCACATCGGAAAGAAGCGGTGGGGCTTGATCGCGCAAATAGCGACGTGACCACTGCCACCTGTCCATGGACTGCTCGGAATACAATGTCTCGGGCACTCGGAAAGCCTGTTCAAGCGGATCTGATACCGACTGCCAATCAGGTTCACCCACTTCTTCTGCTACCAAAGCCTGAAGCAGCACAATATGGCGAGAATCAGCCCATTGCCCTGCCCGTGAGGAAATGCCGATCCATTGAGCTGCAATCGCGCGAGAAATTAATGTCTCAATTTGACTCTTTGGGCTAGAAAAGACAGCGACTCCTGCAGCATACGGACGGGTTTCCCATTTTTCATCTGAAAGTATCAGAGTATGGAATGCAGAAACGGGCAGCTCACTGCGGAAATACCGCTCGTATTCCCGCATGCGTTGAATCATGTAGGAAAGTATCTCCCTCGAGCGCCCTTCATCAAGCACTCCATGTTCGTGATAAACCCTGAGATTTTTTGTACCCGAGAATGATTCCTCCATGGCGAAATCACCGACAGCAAAAAATAATTCGGAAACAGCCGTTTCATTTTCCGATGAGAACACAAATCGCTTTCCCATTTCCGTGGTTTGCTCATCCAGCGGTGAACCCGTGGCAACGGCATTAAAATTTTCAGGTGCTTCCACTGTAATGGTTACTGGCATTGAGACACGCGGGTGAATCGGTCCTGGCAACCAGTGAGCAACACTGCCCGGAAGTGTTGATGAAAAGATGGTTCCGTTGTGCCTGAAGTGAACACCAAAGGATGGTTTCGACTCATAGGAGACATCAATAGTATATGACTGTGCCGGATCAGGATAAACATCAAAAATAATTACAAGCGAATCACCATTCTTTTTGTAAGGCGTTTCCTGACCATCCAATTCAAGTTTGAGAATGTCCATGCCGGGTGCCAGCCAGGATATGCTGTCAACATATGCATGTTTGGGACGGAAATGGTATCTGGCAGTACCACGTATGGTTTTGTCTTTGTATCCGGCCTCCAGGTGGATTTCCAGGCTATTATACTCGATTTCTGAAAGAGGTCTGATCACGTAATCTCCCCCTTCTTGAGAAAAGCTCTTCAGTGGTATAAGCAGGAGAAGACATGTAATAGATATTTTCGATATACAAGTACTTATTGCAATGTTTGTCAATGTGTTTAAATATGTTATCATACTGCTTTTATAATTAAAAAGTTGAATCAGTTTCCCTTTTCCATGGCAGATAATACGATATTCGCAAGCTTCTCGTTTGAAGAAAAACCGTGACCGCTATCAATGGCGGCATGTCCGGAAAAGTCAAGAAACACTCCTCCGGCCTCCTGTAAAATCGGAAGCAGTGGTGCGGCATCCCAGATATTAAGCAATGGATCGAACATGATGTCAGCCCGTCCGGTTGCAACCATCATATGTCCGTAAGCGTCACCCCAGGTTCGATGCAATCTGCATTCCTCAAGAAGAATTCGAAATGGCGTTTCAAGCCCTTCACTGATAATCGTGGTCATATCCGTGCTAAGGAGCGTAGCCTTTCTGATCAGAGTTGTATCCGAAACGCGGCAATCCTGACCGTTATAACGTGCACCAAGACCAATGCCTGCCTCACAAAGCTCGTCGGTCGCCGGTGCATAGATCACACCAATTTCCGGTTCATCGTCAATGGTAATGCCGATTAGTGTGGTATAAAGCGGAATGCCATGTATGAATGAAAGTGTTCCATCTATCGGATCCAATATCCATTTGATGGATTTCTGTTCGCCTTCCGTGCCATACTCCTCACCCACGATCCCGTGATCCGGAAATTTCTCCTGAATGCATGCCCTCATCCACTTTTCTGCTTCGCGATCAGCGACGGTCACCGGAGAATCATCTCCTTTCCGATCAACATCAATTTTTTTTCCGAAATGTGCAAGGGTTTTTTTTCCAGCCGTTCTGGCAAGATAGGTGGCATATTGCAATAGTTCTTCTTTTCTGTTTATATCCATTGTAAATAGCTTGTCGGGCTGATATATTTGGTACTTCCAAACGGCATGTGATTGAGTAAAGTGTAGTCTAAGTAACGCCGGCGAAAACGGTTTGGTTTGTTGGTCCAGCATGAATCGTCGTTTGACCCAGAATCATAAAATAGTAAAAATGATGTCATCTGAAGGAATAATTTCTGATATCTCCAATAAACTCTCCCTCGCACCAAAACAGATTGCTGCAGTCGCTTCATTGCTTGATGAAGGAGCCACCATCCCTTTCATAGCACGCTACCGCCAGGAGCGGACTGGTGGTCTCGATGAAGAGAAGCTCAGAGAAATTCGTGACAAAATAGAATACTCCAAGATTCTAAACGAGCGCAAAACCACCATTATTGAGTCCATCAGAGAGCAGAATAAACTGACGAATGAGCTGGAAAATGAAATTCTGGGATGCAAATTACTTAAACATCTTGAGGATATTTATCTTCCATACAAGCCCAAACGAAAAACACGTGCCGGCGTTGCAAGGGAGAAAGGTCTTGAACCGCTGGCAGAATTGATCTGGGAAGAGGAGACATCCAATGGACATCCGGATGTATTAGCTGCTGCATTCATTGATCAGGACAAGGATGTAAACAGTACGGATGAAGCTCTCCAGGGAGCCCGGGATATCTGCGCGGAGTGGATCAATGAAGAGATTCACATACGTAACGGATTACGCAATCAGATTCAAAGACACGGCATTGTCAATGTTTCCAAAGCCGGCAGTCCGGACGAAAAGGAAACTTACCGGGAGTATTACGAATTCAAGTGCAAGTTGATCTATATCAAACCACACCAGGTACTTGCGATCAATCGTGGAGAACGGGAAGGCATCCTTTCTGTGCGTCTTGAGATCATGGAAGAAAAAGCTCTGGAAAGAATGAAGAGATTCCTGGTAACCAACCGTCGTTCGGTCTTTACAACCCATTTTATTGCAGCAATCAACGACTGCTACAAACGGCTGTTATTTCCATCACTGGAGCGCGAAGCCCGAAAAGAACTCACCGAAGAAGCGGAAGAACATGCTATCCTGACATTTGCTGAAAATCTAAAAAACCTGCTGCTTCAGCCGCCGCTCTCTTCACAGACGGTCATGGGCATCGACCCTGGTTACAGGACGGGTTGCAAAGTTGCCGTGGTGGACGGCACCGGAAAATATCTCGAGGGTACCACCATCTTCCCGACACCACCGCTAAAGAAAATCAGGGAATCCATGGATGTGCTTGAAAAGCTTATTAAAAAGCACAATGTGTCTTTGATCGCAATAGGCAATGGCACCGGCAGTCGTGAGACCGAGCAGGTTGTGGCTGACCTGTTATCCGAGAGATTTGGGGAAAAGGAAAAGAAACAGCTGCACTACCTTATCATTAATGAGTCCGGAGCATCGGTATACTCTGCCTCTACCGTTGCCCGTCAGGAGTTTCCTGATCTGGATGCCGCTATGAGAGGGAATATATCCATTGCTCGCCGTGTTCAGGACCCGCTTGCAGAGCTGGTTAAAATTGATCCCAAGTCCATTGGAGTGGGCCTCTATCAGCATGATGTGAACCAGTCAAAGCTAACCAGAAAACTGGATGATGTTGTTGAAAGTTGTGTAAACAGTGTAGGGGTGAATCTTAATTCAGCCAGCTCATCTTTGCTGACCTACGTATCCGGCTTGAGCCGAAATGTGGCTGATAAGATTATAGATTATCGGGATAAAAACGGTCCGTTCAGCAACAGAAAAGAGCTGAAAAAAGTATCTGGTCTTGGTGCGTTTCGGTTTCAACAGGCAGCGGGATTTTTGCGAATTCCGGATTCTCCGCAGCCTCTTGACAACACCGCAATCCACCCTGAAAGCTATGGCGCCACAATCAGACTCTGTGAATCAGTCGGTATTGATGCTGCTGATATCAGAGAGTCCGTCACCCTTTTTCCTGTTAAATTCCAGAACCTGAATCTGGAAGAAACGGCAGAAAGACTGGATATAGGAATTCCTACCCTTGAACTTATTATTGAAAATCTCCAAAAGCCCGGTCGCGACCCGAGAGAAGCACTGCCCAAGCCTCTACTCAGACAAGAGATATTGACAATGAATGATCTCAAGGAGGGCCTGGAGTTGGAGGGCACCGTGCGAAACGTGGTGGATTTCGGTGCTTTTGTCGATATCGGAGTAAAACAGGACGGTTTGCTGCATATATCGAAAATGAGTCGGAAACGGATCGCCAATCCGCATGATGTGATTTCCGTCGGGGAAATTATCAGGGTGAGGATACTCAATTTTGATGAACAACGCGGCCGGATCAGCCTTGAGATGGCAGACGGGAATGCTCCAGAAGTTCCTTAAACTTTCGGTCAAGAGCAGGCAAACGGTGGACAGATTTTTTTAGCCATAGAAGGTAGAGATTCTGTTTTTCACTTTCTGACAGGTGCCAGGCCACACTGCCGGATTCCAAATACCTCCGAAGATGATACAGACAGAGAGCAACGCTGACTGATATATTGAAACTCTCACTAAAGCCATGCATCGGAATGTGCAACCAATCGTCAGCCTGCTCAATAGCATATGGTGTCAATCCCAGTTTTTCGGTTCCAAAAACCAACGCTGCAGGTTGTTGCGGTTTAAAGTCGGGCAGTTCCGTTTGCTTGTCATGGGGCGTGGTTGCCACAATCCGGTACCCTCGATCTCTCAGCTCTTTATAAGCAGTCTCTGTGTTGTTGATGCCCTTCTGTCTATATCTGAAGACATCAAGCCATTTATCAGAACCAATGGTTACTCCCTTATCGACATCGAACACATTGCGGTTCTCAATGACGTGAACGTTCTGAATGCCAAAAGCGTCACAGCTTCGAAGTACAGCTGATGCATTTTGAGCCTGGTATATATCTTCCAGTACGACAGTAAAGAATCGGGTTCTATTGCACAGTATGTTAAAAAACAACTCCTTTTTATGCTCACTTACATACTGAGAAAAAAAGGCTGTCTCTTTCTTTTTGATATCTGGATCCTGTGGCAAACTCATTGCGCAGGAATATCCTCAATCGTATTCCTTGACCGGTTTGCTGTTCAGTTTAAAGCCCTTTTTTCTAACGGTCTGGATATAATTAACAGGGGTGAGCTCTTCGATTTTCTTTCTGATGTAGCTAATGTATACATTTAAAAAATTAGTATTTGTATCGAAGTTAATGTCCCAGACATTGTTGGTGAGTTCATCCTTATAGAGAATTCTGTCAGGATTCTTCATAAAGTACGCCATGAGATTGAACTCATTATTGGTCAGCAACACCTTGTTATCCCGTACAAAAAATTCACGATTTACCAGATCGATCTTTAGCTCACCGCATTCATACGTATTACTGGTGACGTCGCCTTTCTTCACACGGCGAATAATGGCATTAATGCGGGCAAGCAATTCTTTATTGTCGAATGGTTTTGTCAGGTAATCGTCGGCGCCGGTATTGAGCCCGGCAATTTTGGTGTCGGTATTTTGATAAGCAGAAAGTATCAGGATTGGTGTGGTTATATTATTGCTGCGAATTTCCTTGCATACTTCGAGCCCGCTTCTGTCCGGTAGGCCGAGATCCAGAATAATGATCTCATGCTCATCCTCAAGAGCCATTTTCTCGCCGGTTTCTGCCCTGTCAGCTACCGTTACTTCATGGCCTTCGTTTTCCAATACGTGCTTGACCAAGGTTCGTACGATCCTGTCGTCCTCAATAACAAGTATTTTCATAAAAAACTCGTAGTGTGAATATCTGTCATTTTAAAGTCGATGAGAATCTGACACTTTCACAGTATACATTTCTTCCGTAATCGCTCAATATCGTGAAGAAAAATACTGAAAAATCCTGATTAAATAACAAGTTTTTACAAGAAATCATTAGATGCCGATGAAATGCCAGGCAGGATATACTCTTTCTGGATTCCTGAAAATGGCCCAATAATTAGTCATAGTCAATTATGTCACCCGATATCTCCTAATCGGCCTGAAGCCAGCGCTGGATAATTTTCGATGTTCCTGAAGTGATTTCTGCGTCTTTACCGGATAATCCAAGCATTCGCAAGTGTTTGTAGCGCCTGCTTTCCTGCTCCATCCAGGATCTGTTCACAGAACCACCGAAAAGAATCATTTCATTGATGTAATGAGGCCTTGTGGCACAGAAATAGGAGACCTGGTTTCTCGAACCCTCCCAGCCTATCAAGACCAGTCTGCCGGCATTGATGTGAGGAAGCAGTCCATCAATGACCTCCTGTAGAAACTCAGACACATATTCCCTGGCCGCAGTGATAGTCTGTTCGTCTTCGAAATCAGGAATCCAGAAGTAAGATCTATCTGAGTCGTTCGCTCTGATATCGGGATAAGGTGCTTGTATTAGCAGATGGTAGCCAGTGAGAATTCTCAGGGGTTCCGTTATCTTTTCTGTCGTGGAAAGATTGCATCCGCTTTTATGCAGATATACATACAGGGGTTGTTTCCAGGTGTTTCCGGTTTTAAATAATCGATACGGCACTTCAAGTGAAAATGAGGCCTTGCCTGAAAGTAACAGTTCGTATTTACTCATAAAAAATCAGGATATTATGTTTTCCACTTCGCGGTATATAAAAATAGCAAGGATAGCGGATATAATCACAAAGGTTATTGAACCTTGGATAATCATAACAAAAGAGAAACCTGCATCCAGCAGAAAACCGAATAAAATTGGACTAATGGCTGTACTGATCACCATAAACATAGTCATCATACTTCGGATGGTTCCCAGATTTGCTGTGCCATAAAGTTCGGCATACAGCGATGTGGTAACATTGGCTGCTATTCCCATGGAAATACCTGCCAGAAACATATAACCAAAGGCGATCCATGGATGGTTGAATGCAAAAAGCAGCAACAGGCCTGCAAGCAATGGCAGGAGGTAAAACGGAAAAATGCGGCATGCCTTGAATCGATCAATAAGCGGTCCGGAAACAATGGATGCAGCAGATTTGGAAACAGCAAAAGCAACGAATGCGGATGCAAGAATTTCGATGTCCCAACCTTTGAAGGATGCCAATTGTGTCTGATACAGGAAAAAACCGGTAAGCAGGAACGGGCATGCGAATGATCCAGGTAAAAGCAGATAAAATCGATGGTCTCTCAATACCAACCGGCGGCGCCAATGGCTTCCGGGTAATCTTTCAGTACCAGCACGATGATCCCGAACTCCTTCTTCTGCATAAACCAGCGGATTACGGCCTAGTGCCGCTATGACCAAAGCCGGTAGAAACAGTAATATAAAAATGCTGATGAACGTCCAGCCCATTCTCCAACCAACCACACTCAGCATTGCCGTAATGGTGATGGGAAGTATGGCTTCACCTATGGAAAAGCCAAGGTTTGCAATACTTAGTGCTTTACCTCTCAGAGCATTAAAGTATCGTGCCATGGATGTATTCGCAGTATGACCACAAAGCCCTTGTCCGAACAGCCGTACACCGAATAAACCCAAAAAAAGCATCCATATCCACTGGCTTGTGGCGATGATCAGGGTTGAAAGGATTAAGCCACCGGTTACGGTCAGGGCATATTTTTTGAGTGGCACACGGTCAATTCTGGCTCCAAACCATACAAGCGTAAAGGCACTTGTGAGTGTTGCGAAGGAATAGATCGCTCCGAAATAGGCATTGGATATACCAAATTGATTCTGAAATTCCGGTACGAAGAGGGAAATCAGAAAGGTTTGGCCAAAACTTGAGAAAAAAGTCAGGCCAAGACCAAATAAAACAAGGCGATGATAACGCAGTGCAAATTGAAAGAAATTCAATGATCTACATCCTAAATACCGTTATATGATTCCACTGCCCGCAGTGCATGATCCAGATCGTCTTCAGTGATCTGAAAGTGAAAGGTGGCACGAATGGTGTTATCGCCAAAAGGGATCATGGCCACATTTTGGGATGCAAACCAGTCAAGGGCTTCAGCAACCGTACCACGGACTACCCTGAAAAGTACAATATTGGTTTCAACTTGTTCAGGCTGTATTTCAAAAAAAGATGATTCCGCTATCGTTTCCGCCAGCTTCTTTGCCTTTCGATGATCTTCAGGCAACTTATCAAAATGATGGTGTACAGCATAGGACGCTGCAGCTGCCAGCATACCCGCCTGGCGCATTCCCCCGCCAAGGATTTTCCGGTATCTGCGGGCCAGTCTCATTTGTTTATTGCTGCCCAGCAGCATGGAGCCTACAGGCGCTCCTAGACCCTTACTGAAACAAACGGATATCGTATCACAAAAAGCACCATATTCTTTGAGCTCCGTTCCGGTGGCAACTGAGGCATTCCAGATACGCGCACCGTCCATGTGCAAAGCAAGATGGTGGTCCCTGGTAAGATGATAGAGATCACGAATTGTGTCAATGGCATAGCACGATCCACCACCCATATTCGAAGTGTTCTCCAGAGCGACAACACGGGTGCATGGGTCCCAGTCATTGCGGCTGCGGATGGCATTCTTAACCTGATTGGTGGATAGCACGCCCCTTATTCCTGCAAGAGGACGAAGCTGAATACCCGATATGAGACCTCCCGCTGCACCCTCGGAGTGATAGATATGTGCGAACTCATCAATAATCACTTCATCCGCAGGTTGTGTATGAACCTTGAGGCCTATCTGGTTACCCATGGTACCACTCGGCACGAATACACCCGCCTCTTTTCCAAACAGGCTGGATATTTCATCCTCAAGAGCGTTTAATCCCGGGTCTTCACGGAACACATCATCACCAACGGGTGCCTTGTACATGGCATCCCACAGTTCCTCAGTCGGCCGGGTGACCGTATCACTTCTTAGATCAATCATGCGGCTTCTTCCTATTCATCCAATCTTATCATTCCCGTATCATTCAAAAACTCATCAACGGTCTCATCTGGTGTCTTCCTTTTGCGGATGGTCTTGTGAAAACCTTCTTTCGTAATCAGAACTTCGGCAGGCAATGCCCTGCGATTGTAATGAGATGCCATGGTCATGCCATAGGCTCCCGCATCCAAAATGGCGAGATGATCTCCAGGCCTGCTTTCAGGAAGGGTTCTGTCCAATCCCAGGATGTCTCCGCTCTCGCATATATTTCCGGCTACATGGTAATTCTGCGTCCCGGTATCGGGATCCGCGCTGATATTGACAATTTCATGGTAGGCATCATAAAGTGCCGGTCGGAGAAGATGGTTGAACCCGGTGTCAGTTCCAAGAAATAGTTTGCGACCCTGATCCTTGACTGTATTCACTTGCGTAAGCAAGATACCGGCCGGACCAACCACCCATCTGCCGGGTTCAAAAAAGAAGGAAAAAGGACGGCTCATTTCACCAAGAAAAGACCTGAACCGATCGGAAGCCATTTCTGCAAAACGATTTAAGTCGAATGATCTCTCATTGATTTTATATGGAATCGGCATGCCACCGCCAAAATTGATGAACTTGAGATCATCCAGTTTCTCAGAAGCCGTTAGCAAAACCTCAATTTCGGTCAGTAAATTTTCGGGCTCCCTGATTCCGCTTCCTATATGGGCATGAATGCCGCTGATTTGAACCTGATATTCCCCGGCAATACTAACCGCTTCGGAAAGAAGATCCAGTCGAATGCCAAATTTACTGTCCTGGTTACCGGTATCGACCTTGGCATGGTGTCCATCGCTGATATCGGGTTTGATTCGGATACTGCATTCTGATTTCGGGTATGCTTCACAAAAGCTTTTTAGTCGACCAAGAGAACCGATATTAAGCACTACACCCTGTTTTGCCGCATCATGCATCTCCGCGTCGGTCATGTTGTTTTCGGTATAGAATATCTTATTAGGATTTGTTCCGATATTCAGGCAGAGCAGCACTTCTTCAGTACTCACAGTATCAAAACCAAACCCCTCGTTTGCAATAATTTTAAGGATATGTGGATTGTCGTTAGCCTTGACAGCATAAAGCCAGGATACGGGAAAATCCGGAAAAAGGCCCTGAAGCAGCTGGCAGCGCACTCGTATCATGTCCTCCAGGTAGACATAGGTTGGTGTACCCCATTTTCCGGCGATGGCGTGCAGGCGGTCGGGATCAACCGGCAAAGAGTGAGTAGACTGCATTTAATGGAACGGTTCTTATATAGAATTCGTAATTTATTTCATTCTTTCAGCAACCTTAAATTTACACATATTTTACCCTTTGATGAAATCCGCTCTCAAAATCACTATGCTTTTTATCTTTCTGATAGTGGTGATATCCGGTTTGGCAATTTATTGGACATTCTACAGAGCTGTACCGTCTCTGGATGAGTCCATAAGGCTGCCTGGTCTCACTGCTGAAGTGGTTGTTTCATGGGATGAATATCAGATCCCACATATCAAAGCTTCTGTGGATACTGATATCTATATGACAATGGGCTATTTGCACGCACGTGACCGGCTCTGGCAGATGACGCTTCAGCAATACAAACTTGAAGGGTTGCATTCCAGAGAAATAGATGAAACCCTCACCTATGTAGACCGCTTTTATCTCACCATGTCGTTCGGAAAGTTAGCCAGGGATGCTTTTGATCAAATGCCTCTGCGTAGCCGTCAGCTACTGGAGGCATACGCAGAGGGTGTGAATCACTACATCAATAAAAATAAAAAATATTTATCCGTAGCATTTGCACTAAGTGATGCGAATCCTG
>SLLP01000271.1 GCA_007133995.1 Balneolales bacterium | reverse complement strand
GGCTTCAGTCTTTTTTAGTCAGGCATCTTTCT
This sequence comes from Balneolales bacterium, assembly GCA_007133995.1. Classification (GTDB taxonomy): domain Bacteria; phylum Bacteroidota; class Rhodothermia; order Balneolales; family Natronogracilivirgulaceae; genus SKNL01. Next base: position 33,618 of record SLLP01000271.1, on the reverse strand, counting down.
GGTGCCATGTTTCTGATGTGGATTACTGATGCGGAACTGGATGCACAGACTAACCCTAACCGATGGTAGTCGGCAACCGTCTATTTTGCAGACCGCACAAGTTCGAGAATCTCCTTCTGCAGGGTCTGCCCCTTGTCCTTGTTGTACCACTTCTGCAGCTCTTCGGCTACGTCCGCATACGGTACCCCATTCTCCCTGAGTTCATGGAAAAGATTTTGTGCAGGGTCCGGACGCGGCCCCCACGTCCACAGCTCTTCCAGCGTATCTTTTTTCAGCGCTATCACTTTGGGAATGGAACGGGTGCCATTTGTCTGGTAGGCATCCATCACATCCAGGTTCTCATCACGCAGCAACAGGCGCAAACTGACTTTTGGCACTGATACAGCCATTTTTGCGAGAGGTGGAACATTGTGGGCCACATCCCCGCACCAGGCTTCCACCAATCCCAGCCAAATCTGGTTTTCTCCGATGGCCTTCAGCTCTTCCAGCAGTTCGGGCATGATGATCGTCTTCTTGTCCACACGGTCCATTCGCTGGTTGTTAAGGCGGGTGTACTGCACCAATTCTTTGGACTGATTTGGACCGGTGGTCTGGCGCTCGATCAGCAGGCTGTTTACAAGATCGCGGAACCAGGCATAGGACATCGATTTGTCAATATGATCCTGAGTGATGACTTTTGACATGGAAATAATGTTTTTTCTGTGGATAAAAATGGTGCTTAAAAGTACAGCTAATAATGGTGAATGACCATAGCCGTGAGCAGAAACAGCACAAACATCAGGGACATCGTGTATTTCACGCGCATCACGGTTCTGTATTCCGACGGATCCCCTTTCAGGTACCGCAAATACATTGCCGTGACGCCCCCAGCAACCACAGCCACCGCAGGAAAAACAGCTGCAAGCCAGGGTTGCAGAATATAAAAACCCAAAGTGACAAGGATAATTCCTGCCAGATAGGATACCATGAAAAAACGGATAACCGCCTGCCTGCCAAAAACCACCGCGAACGTCCGGTCACCCCTGCGCTCATCCTCTCGGCGTTGATATATCTGTGATACCGGATACAGGCTCAGCATGACGAATGCAACGCCGGCCGCCGGCACCAGGATCAACGGATCCCAAGCCGAACCGGCTGCAAGATATCCAAAAACAAGTGAATTGGTACCCGTACTTACACCTATTGCAATCAGACTCAAAACCGGACGCCCCTTCCACCGGTAGACCGGGTGGCTGTATAGCCAGAAACAGAGCATGCTGATGAGATAAAACAGCAGGTAGACCGGTCCGGCCGGAATAGACAGGATGAGTCCGCCGATTTGCAGCAAGATGGATGCGGGACGGGCCCAGTGTGCCAGTGGGGGCGGGTGTTTGAGTCCACCGATCGGCCCTTCGTCCTTGTCCCAATACGAGTTGTACACTGTGGCTCCTCCAAAAAGAAGCAAGTGTATCACCAGAAAGTGATAAATAAAATCGCCAAGCGTCACTATACCGGAAAGCAGACCGCCAAGCAGGAAACCGCCTGACAGGATTCCGACCTGGTAGTGCCACCTAAGATGAATGCAAAAGCTGAGGCACCCCTGCATTCGTCCAACTGGACGGGTTTGTTCAAAATCCATGTGATGATATCTCTGGCATGAAGTTCAACTTTACTGGTCAGGCAATGAAATTTTTCCCAGATGCAGCCGTGTATCCTCACCGCATACCAGTTCATTAGCCAGGGCGGCAAAAAAGAGCGCTTCCTTCGCATCGGCCGATACCCCGAGCTTGCTGATATTCGTGACCGGGACAGAACCCAGCCGGTCCTCCAAACCCTTTATCAGGGTATCGTTATGGGCTCCTCCGCCGCTCACATAGACTTCGGCCGGCTCGCCATCGGGAAGGATGGCATGGATTTGATCGGCGATCGTCTCCTCTGTGAGACGGGTCAGAGTTGCCAGCAAATCGACGGCTCTCAGGGACTTTCTTTGATTGGTGGCTTTATTACCGGAATCCACATTGGCAGTAGCCTTATCATTGTATTCCACACTATCGGAGGATTCCACACTATCGGAGGGTTCCGGATGGTCTGATTTCCCCGGATCGCTCTGCCCTCGGGATTCATCCCGGAAGCTCTGCGATTCCTCCCTGCCGGCGCCCGGCACATCGCCCTGCATCCGCAATTTCAGGTCCGCCATGCACTCCTCCACCCATTTCAGGTGAAACACCTCTAAACCTGTTGTTTTTGGAGCGGGCTTTCCAAAATAGGGATGCTGTTTCAGCAGGTCGATCAGACCGGAATGAACATTGCCCCGCGCCGCGAGACCGCCACCCTTGTCGTAGCGCAACCCGGTGAAATGTTCGCGTGTCGCGGCGTCGATCAGGGTATTGCCGGGACCGGTATCAAAACTCATTGGCGGGAAAGTGTCCGAACCCGCAGGCAGCCAGGTGAAATTGGAAATACCGCCAATGTTGAGCATTATGCGATGTTTTTCGGGATCGCTGAAGAGTAAATAGTCGCCATAGGCAGCCAGTGGCGCGCCTTCATTACCCCGGGCTGTATCACGCTGACGAAAATCACTGATGGTGATGATACCGGTTTGATGCGCGATGTGGTCCCCATCTCCGATCTGAAGGGTCGCATGCGGCATCCCCTCCAAATTGTGCTTGTGTCTCGGGGCATGATAGATGGTCTGCCCGTGGCTGGCAACCAGGTCCACGTCCGCCGCTTCTGCTTTCCAGTTTTTGAGCGCCACCTTAATATAGCCCGCATGCAGGTGCGCCAGCCAGGTATGCCAAACACACAACAGTTGCGGGTCGATGCAGTCGGCGGTGGCAAAAGCGATGAGCTGGCGGTTTACATCCTCGGGATAGCTGACCGAAGTGAACTCCTCCAGCTCAAAATCGGTTGCAGTTCCGGAGCCGCGAAACCGGCACAAGGCGATATCCAACCCGTCCATTGACGTTCCGGACATCAGTCCGATAATCCTGCGCTCTTTTTGTGATGAGATTTTTTCCAGTTTTTTCAGTATTGGATTCATATTATTCAGAGTGTTTGCCGGAAATATTGCAGTTTTATTTTCAAGTCGATTTCTAAAACGATTTAATACTTTTTTTGAATGCTATTACTGCTATCATACACTTAAATTAACGCCCTTTCAAGAAAAAACGACCATGAGTGAAGAAATGAACCCGAATGCTCCTGAAGACTTTGAAGCTGACATCATGAAGCTGGTGGAGCAGCTGAAGGCCGCGCTGGGTGATGGGGCATCACGGTGGTACTACGATGAGCCTTCGGAAACCCTCTATATCGAGCTGGAAAGTCTGACTCATCTGTCGGAGGAGGAAGCCGGCCAAAAAGCCGGACCGGTCCTGGATTCGAACGACCTGGATTTCGAGGAGATCATCCTTCTTCCCTATAAACATTGAATCCTTACACCATTGAAATCACGATGCGTCTGATAAAATTTCTCCTTGTTTTCCTCGGTGTGACCGTTCTTGTTGTCGGCTCAATTTTCTGGATCAACCGTGATACTTTTCTGACGGTGTTTCAGAATCGTCCCGCCATCATGGAAGGAAGCCAATGGGTGGAGAAGACCTACTCTCTGTCCGGACTCATTGAATTCATGGCTGAAGAGCCTCAACATGCGGCTGTCGTATCTTTGCCGGTGCAGGAAGATGGCGACTGGCGCCAACCCGATAGCAGTGATCACCCGGAAATGCAGGACATACGCTATCGGTCAGATCGGATGTATCCGTCCGGCACGTTATCCAACCTTATGCTCTTTATCACATATGCCGACCTTGTTGCTTCAGGATCGCTAGACCCCGATGCCGGGATCGATACGGATAAGCTGTTCGGTTTTTATGTATCCGGTCTTGACCGGAGGCATGAGCGCACCTTCCGCCGCTGGCTGCGTGACCTGGAAACCCCGCTCACCGTGAATACCCTTATTCGTTTTTTGGTTCTTCACAATGATCCGGCTGTCGCCGATTACCTGTTTTTTTTCCTGGGGGAAGAAGAGGTCACGAATCGAACTTCCCAGCTAGGTGCGGGCCGGATCGAACCGCCGGTGCCGCAGTTCGGATTAAGGATAGCTGCTCTCCAGCCCGAAAATACCCGTCCGATAGCCGATAATCTGGCTCGTGCAAGCGGCAGGGACCGCTCCGCATTTTTGGATGAGGCGCTTGCAATTTCACGTCAGCAATGGCGGCAGGTTCGTGAATTCCCTGAAGTGCGATTGTCATCATTTCAGGATCAGCGGGTGCTGCACGGGCTCTACCCCCGTATTCAGCCAGACCGCTTTGCCGGTCTTCTCGCATCCATCTGGGCCGGCACTCTGATCGATGAACCCACCAGTGAACTGCTGCGTGATCTGCTTCACCGATCGCCGGATGACCGGCTTCTGGAGCCCCATATCACCCATTATGCCGCACAATTTGACGAGCGAATGAGCTATATGTGCGGTTGGAGTGTCGCCGTCGAGACGAAATCCGAACCATTACGCGTTCAAATAGTGTTAATAGTTAATATTCCAGCAGGACTTTGGTTCCACATGAACAGCAATTTTATGGTTCAGGATTTTCATAACCGGATGTTTTACGATCCTGCAATACAAGAAAGAACGTTCGAACTGCTCATGCAGTCTGAAGACGCAGACCGGGCAGGTGTTTTACATATTCCAAACAGATAAAACCGACATGCAGTCAAATCTCTATCAAAAAATAGACCGTGATATTGCGGCACAACTTAAAACGCTGGGTATCGGTGAAAGAAGAGAGCAGAAAATCAAATTTCCCGGCATCACCATATCACGTGAATTCGGTTGCGAAGGCACTTTACTGGCCCGCATGCTTGTGGACAGACTGAGTACCGATCAATATCCATGGGTGCTTTTTCACAAGGAACTCATCACCGAGATGTCGGAAAAGGAAGACATTCAAAGGGATCTTGTTGAATCCATCTCCGAATCACACCGGGGCCAGGTCCACCAATACATTGAGCATTTACTGGCCCACAAGCCCACAAATGTCGCACTTTACAGAAAAATCGCAGAAACGCTCCGGATTCTGGGGGAACGCGGCCGATCTGTCATCCTTGGCTCAGGCGGAGGTATCATAACTGCCGGGCTGCCGATGATGCTGCACATCCGGTTGCAGGCTCCTCTGGTCTACCGTATCGAACGTGTATCCAAATTGCTGAATATATCTCCATCGGAAGCTCGCGAACGCATTCTAGCATCTGACAACAAGCGGGAAGAGTTTATTTATGAATTTACCCACAAGGATGTTCGCAGTCCGCACCACTACCATCTGATTTTCGAAAACAGCAAGTTCGATGCCTCTCAGATCACCGAGCTGGTTTGCCAGGCTTTGAAATTGCGCAATATGCTCCCACAGCAGTAATAAAAACCAGCAGAAGCGCCTCACAAATTCTGCATCAACTTCAAAGCATATATTTCGCAACGCGCAAACAATGAACAAGCTGTTTTATCTCTGGTACCTTGTCTGGCTTCTTCCGCTGTATCTCATCGTCATGGCCGCTCATATGGGGGCTGTATACCACGGGCTGGGTAAAACCTATGATGATGGTGAAAGCTACATCGCCGATGTTATCCATTTTGAGATCAAGCAAATCGCCGCACAAACCAACGGCAGTATAACCGTACATTTTACGATGAATAATGGATCCGCTATCACTCGAAAACTCTCTCAGCCCATTCAAAACGCCGCTCAGCTTCAGGCATCCGAGCTGATGCCGGTGCGTTACCTCGAGAGCAGCTATCAACCCATTGTGCTTGTTCCAATCTATGAATTCCATCGAAAGATGGTATTGGTAAATCTTGCGGTGCTGGCTGTCTCCATCATCATAACATTTTTCATCGCCCTTACAGCGCACAGGTTTGTCCGCAGAATGCGAAAATCCAGCAGCGAACCGGAACAGAAGATTGTCATTGTGGAGTGATAATATGACCCGACCCGGCAGCCTCTATCTCATTCCTGCTCCACTGGGCCCTCATCCCGAAAACCAGGTGCTTCCCGACCATGTCATTAAAACCGTGTATGAGCTTAATACCTTTTTTGTAGAGCGTATCCGGCAGGCTAATTCCTTCCTTCGATGGATCAAACATCCGGTACCCGACTATAAATGTCGCTTTTACGAATTCAACAAACACACCCCGGGCGAAGACCTTATTGAAATGCTATCGCTGCTGAAAGACGGAGTGAATGCAGGAATCATCACCGAAGCGGGATGTCCGGGTGTTGCAGATCCCGGGAGCGACCTGGTCAGGCTGGCCCATGAGTCCGGAATTCCAGTGATACCGCTGGTCGGACCCTCTTCCATCCTGCTTGCTGTGATGGCCTCGGGTATGAACGGTCAGGCTTTTTCGTTTCATGGATACCTCCCGCGGCCGGGACTACAACGGACCGAGCGCATCCGTCAGTTGCAGAACGAATCGGCGGCCAGACAGATCACACAGGTATTCATGGAGACCCCCTATCGCAACAATAGTCTGATGTCGGAACTGATCCGCGAATTATCAGATGGCACACGCCTGTGCGCAGCCAGCAATCTGACACTTCCCGACGAGCAGATCATCAGCTGCCGTGTCTCCGAATGGAAAAAGAAAAAGTACGACCTGGATCATCGTCCCGCCATTTTCCTGCTGATGGCTGCTGAAGCGGAGACTGCCACCGGTGTGAAGGGCAAAAAAAAGCCCACTCACAAACGCAAGCGGGCCGGTAAATAGTCGTGGGGTCTTCAGAAATAAAACGAATCAATAACTCGCGAAGATCATGCGATCTTGCCGGTCGTCAGCGCCTCTTCCAAAATTGCAATCATTTCCTTGTCGCCATTTGATTTGGCGTGATCCATTGCCGTCCATCTTCTGTCATCGGAGTAATTTACGACGGCACCGTTCTCGATTAGCAGCATAGCGATGTCCTTATGTCCCCGGCTGGCTGCCCAGTAGACGGGGGTAGTGCCGCGATTGTCCCTGTGATTTACGTCCGCACCTTGTTCCAGTAAAAACTCTACGATATCCTTGTGACCGTGTTTTGACGCCTTAAGCAAAGCGGATCTATTGTGTTCGTCCATGGTATTGGCACTGAGCCCATCATCAATAAGATTACGAATTATTGACAAGTCACCGCTCTCTGCGGCGTCGAGAAGCTCTTTTTCTTTCATAAGCACCCTCAGTTTTAAATGTTAACAGTAGTGATTTTTAATTAAAGTCCTAATGCATTGTAATGGATTTAAAACCCGTTTGCAACTCCAACTTTGACAGCCCCGAAACTTTTTACAACCATCACATTCCGCAAAAACAAACTGGTTGCGATGACAACCTTTTTGTCGTTGCTTTTACCCCCTTAAATGATGTAATTTCCATTATTTGCAATATTGCCTGACTCCATTAGCAAAACACCCGACATTGGCGTTGCTTTAACTGATCATCTAATTTCACATGTCTTACCCACAGCATCATCTGCTCCAGAACCCACCTGTTGATCTGACCCAGCTTTCACTTGCCGAATGGGATGAATTTTTCGGCCTTCTCAAGCTTTCATCCAAATCGAAGTTGTGTGTTTATGAAGCAGTTTTTCATCATGAAATTTCTGATGTGGGCGGCATACCCGGATTGGATGATTCCGAGATCGACATCCTCCAGCGTTTGGTCATCATACGACGATCAAGAGAACATGAACTGCGCCGCAGTCTGGACGGTTCTTACCGCCTGACCATCGAATTGCATGACGGCCATCTGGCCGAAACGGTCATCATCCCCGAATGGCAGGACGGTGAACTGCGCAAGTGCTCGGCCAGCATCTCATCCCAAATCGGCTGTTTTTTCGGCTGCTCGTTCTGCGCAACAGGCAGGATGGGCTTCCATCGCAATCTTTCTGCCAGCGAATTGCTCGATCAGATCCGTATCGCCGAATCCGTCATACGTCGTGAATTAAAAACAGATCTCACCCATCTTTACTTCATGGGGATGGGTGAGCCGATGCACAATTATCGGTCCGTTTCCGATGCGCTGACTGTCATGCGGGGTGATGCGGCACCCGGCCCGCCGCCGTCACACATCACCATATCGACGGTCGGACTCTTTCGCCAGATCCGAATGCTTGCCGTGGATCACCCCGAAGTTCGACTTGCAGTATCCATACACTCAGCAGACCAGGACACGCGTTACCAGATTATGCCGGTCAGTTCACGGCTGGGTTTGCCTGAGATACGAGATGCTCTGGTGTATCACAAGCGGCAGACAGGACTTTCACCCACTATCCAGTATCTGATGATGGATGGTGTAAATGACAGCCCGGATGATGCCCGAAATCTCGCCCGCTACCTCGGTGATCTGAGTGCCAATATCACACTGATCATGTTCAACCAAGTCACTGAGGCACAACAGAACCGGTCCGAACAGGAAAAAACCGATCGTTTCATAAACGAACTTGAACAGGCAAGCTTTCCTGTTGATATCCGTTGGTGCTATGGAGAAGATATTGAGGCGGGATGCGGACAGCTCAAGGTATGCAGCCGGGAAGACCGCATTTCCATGTCTATGCGCCATGAACAGCAGACTGGAGAACCACTTTAAAACCGAAAAAAAACCTTGTAAAACCGACACAAAGACTACCTGGCTTAACCGATTCAACTTGTTTTTTGATGATTGTTTGCGTAATAGCGATTGAGGCTTAAAAACACTTTATTGTCCCTGAATTCGCAATGATTACGGGGACAATTGTCACAATAACGAAACTTCACCTCTACTAATAAATTTTAATCCTATCTTTTCGATTCAAGACCATGAGTATTACCCAGAAGCAGAAAAAAGAAGTCACTATCCGATTTGCAGGCGACTCTGGTGACGGCATACAGCTAACCGGCTCGCAGTTCACAAGCACCACCGCTCTTTCAGGAAATGACCTGAGCACATTTCCCGATTATCCCGCCGAAATCCGCGCCCCGGCCGGCACGGTCGCAGGAGTATCCGGTTTTCAGATCCACTTCGGAAGCAAGGCTATTCACACACCGGGTGACATGTGCGACGTACTGGTAGTCATGAATGCCGCTGCTCTGAAAGCAAACCTGAAATTCCTGAAATCCGGTGGAATCATCATTGCCAACATCGACGGATTTGGGAAAAAGGACTTGTCGCTGGCAAAATATGCGCCCGATGAGACTCCCATCGAGGATGCCAAAGCCTCCGGCTACATCGTCATCGAAATCGATGTAACCAAAATGACCCGCCAAAGCCTGAAGGATACTGGGCTACCCGTCAAGGCCATCGATCGCAGCAAGAACATGTTCGTACTGGGCGTACTTTACTGGCTTTTCAGCCGGCCGCTCGATTCGACCATACAGTTCCTGAAAAGAAAATTTGCGAAAAAACCGGAGATCGCTGAAGCCAATATCAAAGCGCTCAATGACGGCTTTACCTATGCCATTGCTACCGAAATTTTCAGTGAGCGATACAGTGTGGATGCCGCTCCGATCGAAAAGGGAACCTACAGAAATATTACGGGAAATGACGCCATTGTCCTGGGCATTGCCGCTGTTGCAAAAAAGTCCAAAATCCCGGTTTTTCTGGGCTCATACCCCATTACCCCGGCTTCGGAAATCCTCCAGGGCCTGTCAGGTCTGAAACATTTCGGCGTTACCACGTTTCAGGCAGAAGACGAAATAGCCGCCATCGGCTCGGCGATCGGTGCTTCATTTGGCGGCAGCCTGGGAATGACCACCAGTTCTGGTCCCGGGGTTGCGCTTAAAAGTGAAGCCATCGGCCTGGCCACCATGCTGGAGCTTCCCCTTGTCATTGTCAACGTGCAGCGTGCAGGACCTTCTACCGGTCTTCCCACGAAAACCGAACAATCCGACCTTCTGCAAGCCTATTACGGCCGTGCCGGTGAATCGCCGGTTGCTGTCCTTTCAGCCTCATCCCCGGCTGACTGCTTCGAGGTCACTTACGAAGCATGCCGGATCGCTGTAGAGCACATGATTCCCGTGATGCTGCTCACCGACGGATACATCGCCAATGGTGCCGAACCCTGGAAGCTTCCTGAAATCGGCGGACTCAAGCCCATCGATCCGCGTTATGTGAAGCCGAAAGATAACGGGCAGGACGCTCCCCCCTTCCTTCCATACAAACGGGATGATAATCTGGTGCGGCCCTGGGCTGTACCGGGATCAAAAGGACTGGAACACCGTATTGGCGGACTCGAAAAAGATCACGAGACCGGCAACATCTCCTATGATCCGGACAATCATCATCTGATGACCGAAATGCGGGAGCAAAAGCGTGATCTCATTGCCAACTTTATCCCCGCTCAGAAAATCGACGAAGGCAACGACAAGGGAAAACTGCTGGTGGTCGGATGGGGATCAACATATGGTTCCCTCAAATCTGCTGTCACCGATACCCGGGAGGAAGGTCTGGATGTCTCATTAATCCATCTGCGCTATCTCAATCCCTTCCCGAAGAATCTCGGAAATATCCTGGGAAGTTTTGACAAGGTTCTTGTTCCGGAAATCAACCGGGGGCAGCTGTCGCGTATCCTGAGAGACAAATATCTGCTTCCCATTGAGAGTTTCAACCGGGTCAGAGGTACCCCATTCACTGTCACCGAGCTGAAAGACAAAATTACCGAAATGTGTGCCGACTGATCATGAAAATGATCTTTCAGCCGCATCATCCCAAAAATTTACAGCCTTCACGACTTTATTTGATTTATTATGAGTACCCAGAAAACAGTAAACGGATCCAAGACCAACGGCAACCTGCAAGCCAAAGATTTTGCATCGGACCAGGAAGTTCGCTGGTGTCCGGGCTGCGGTGACTACACCATACTCAAACAGGTTCAAACCCTGATGCCAAAAATGGGTGTGGATCCTGAAAACATTGTATTTGTTGCAGGAATCGGATGTTCTTCCCGGTTCCCCTACTACATGAATACATTCGGCATGCACGGTATCCACGGACGCGCACCGACCATTGCCACCGGTTTGAAAGTGTCGCGGCCCGACCTGAGTGTCTGGGTGGTTACCGGCGACGGGGACGCCCTTTCCATCGGCGGGAACCACATCATTCACCTGCTGCGGCGCAACCTGGACATCAATGTGCTGCTTTTCAACAATGAAATATACGGTCTTACCAAAGGCCAGTATTCACCGACTTCCCCACAGGGACTGGTGACAAAGACTTCGCCGGAGGGATCGGTGGATAACCCGTTCAATCCGCTTTCGCTTGCCATTGGCGCCAACGGATCTTTTATTGCGCGCACCATGGACCGTGACCCAAAGCATCTGCAAAAGCTTCTGGAACGCACATGGCAGCACAAGGGCACCTCTTTCCTGGAAATATACCAGAACTGCATTGTATTCAATGACAATGCATTCGGTCCCTATACCGACAAGTCAATGCGAGATTCAACCAGCCTCTATCTGGAAGACAGTGAACCACTGCTGTTCGGCAAAGATGAAGCCTTTGGCATTCGCATGGATGGATGTCGTCCGGAAATTGTGGATCTGAACAGTGGCAAATGGTCGAAAGACGATCTCTGGATCCATGATGAAAAAGACCGGAACAAAGCCTGGCTCCTGACTTCACTGTTTGATGACAATACACAGGCTGGGAAACTGCCCAGGCCGTTCGGAGTCTTCTACGCTGAAGAGCGTCCGAGCTACGAACAGCTTGTTCAGGATCAGATCTCTGCTTCTTTCGAGCGTTATGGAGAAGGGAACCTTGAGGATCTCCTGACCGGAGAAGAAACCTGGACTGTGAAGTAAAACGGCAACAACCGGTTCAGTCAGTAACATAAAAAACAAATCCGGGATCCCGGTTCTGGAGCGCATATCGGGATACCCGGGCACTCCAATACCATTTCAAGTATCAAGGTTGACCATGACAAGGCTGCTGCCTTTAAGCCTGCTGCTTCTACTGTTCACGCTTTGCCTGCTGCCGGCCATGGGATTGAGTTGTGCATTTTCAAATACAGCATCAGCAGCAGACCCAACTGCCAATTCTGGCGCAGATCACGACCGGAAACCCGTGTTCGAGCACGATTTCGTTGTCGGACTTACGCTCAGTGGCGGCGGTGCGGCCGGACTCTCCCACATCGGCGTACTCAAAGTTTTTGAGGAAGCCGGCATCCCCGTTGACCTTGTCACCGGCACCAGCATGGGTTCCATTGTCGGCGCTCTTTACGCGATGGGCTATACTCCGGAGCAGATGGAGCAGGTTGTACTTCAGACCGAATGGCGCGAGCTATTTGAAGAACGCATCCGGCGCGAGCACCTTCCAATGGAGGAAAAACAGTATGACGGGCTTTTCAACATCTCATTTCCTGTAGAAGGAACGCAGGTCAAATTTCCAACCGGTCTCGTTTCGGGCAATCATATCTTCAACATGCTTGCACGTCTTACCTGGCCCTATCATGATCTGGTTGACTTTCTTCAGCTGCCACGGCCTTTCCTGTGTATTGCCACCAACCTCGAAACAGGTGAGCAGATCATTCTAGATCAGGGATTCCTTCCAGACGCCTTACGCGCAAGCATGTCCATACCATCCATTTTTGATCCGGTATGGGTCGACGGAAAATATCTTGTGGACGGAGGTGTTGTTAACAACATGCCGGTCCAGGAAGCTTTTGACATTGGTGCCGATTTCGTGATCGCCATTAACTCAAGCCCTGATCTTAAGCCGGCCGATGAGCTTCTCAACCTTCCGGATGTCCTCACCCAGACGATATCCATAGGAATGCGCTCTTCCATGCGCATTCAGCGTGATATGGCTGATTTCAATGTTCAGCCCGACCTAAGCCAGTACACAGCCCTCAGCTTCGGGGAAGTGGAAGAGATCATCCAGGCCGGTGAGCAGGCCGCCAGGGCCCGGATCGATGAGATACAGGCCCTGGCCGATTCACTCCATTCCCTTCGCTCAAACGGAAGTCAGAGGGTGGTCCCCGCGTTTGAGTCGATTGAATCCATCCGCATTCGCTCCATCACCTTTGATGGTCTGGAAACCGTTCCCGAAGACCACATCCTGTCAAAGCTCCAGATCTTTGACAATACGACCATAGACTACGACATGCTTACCGATGGTTTGATGCGGCTGTACGGAATGCATCGCTTCAAGCGTGTTACTTACCGCCTTTTGTGGAACGACGATCTGGACGAGGCGGACCTGATCATCTATGTCGAAGAGCAAACGGCCAACATCATCCAGACCGGTATCTATCACAACAACATGCTCGGGACTTCGCTGCTGTTCAATGCTACTTTCCGTAACCTGGTATTCCCGGCCTCCACGGCCCGGCTGAATGTCCGCGTCGGTTACGAACTTATGGCAGAAATCAAGTACTTCAATTACGTAGGTATCGAACCCCGGCTCTCATTCCAGGGTGTAGCAGGGCTCCGCGAACGGGAACTTGATATCTACCGGAACAACAGACGGGAAGCGGGGGTCAGGACCGACATTCTCTACGGCGAAGGGCTGATCGGACCGCTCTACGCCTCGGTGGTCAGAGCCGGAGTCGGCTATCGCTTCGAACGCTTCAACCTAACAGAAAGCATCGGTTTCATCGATGTCCCTGTCAACTGGACCAGCCTGAATTTACTGGTCGGAGATCTGGAATTCGACAACCTGGACCGATCAGATCTTCCCACCAGCGGACATCAATTATTGATCCGGGCGGAACTGGCTCCCGGTTTTATCCCCAATGAGGAGACTTTCGGCAGAATTTACGGCACATGGAATGGCCATTATCCTGCATCTGGGAGGTTTACCATCATCCAGACCCTGCGGGGCGGTTACAGCTTTGGTGGCGATTTGCCGTTGCATTACCGTTACTATGCCGGTGGTTACCAGAGCTTCTCCGGTTATCGAAAAGACGCCCTCGCCGGCAACAACATCATCTCAACGAGCCTTGCTGCACAGTACCGTTTTTACGGCAACCTTTTTCTGACGCCTTCCGTGAATGTCGGCAATGTCTATTCCCGCATAAATCACGACCTGTTAGACACCCCATTGAAATGGGGATGGGCGACGGCTGTCACCTGGAATACCGTGTTTGGACCGATCGAAACAATACTGATGGGCAGCAGTGATAATGCCCTGCTTTTTGAATTTCGCTTCGGCACGAATTTCTGACACATCGACCACTACCCGGACTAAATACCTTGTCAGATAGCTGAGGATTAGCTACTTTGTTTATAATCAATGACCTTACCAGGAGCAAAGTATGAAACAACCCCGGATCCTCGTACCAACCGATTTTTCCGAACTCAGCATGCTTGCGTTTCCCAACGCTGTTGGCATTGCCAGGCTGTTCAATGGCTCCATTACTCCGTTTCACGCGTACATGCAGGTGAATGAACTTGACGGCTTCTATTATATGGGTGAGACAAGTCCGGAAGCTGATTTGCGAACTCTGGAAAAATCCCTGTATGAACGACTGGAAAAAATATCAGAAAAATTTGTGGAAAAAGAGTTCCGGGCAGAGCCACTCGTTAAAATCGGCAATGCAGCAAGAGCCATAGCCGATGCCGGAAAGGATTTCGACCTGATCGTAATGAACAGTCACGGCCGTACCGGTTTTTCAAGGTTGATCCTTGGTTCCATTTGCGAAAAAGTGCTTCGATCGTCCCGTACGCCCGTTCTTATTATTGAAGAGGACAGCCGACTGATGCCTCTTCGCCGCATCCTGCTCACAACGGATTTTTCCGATAATTCCATTTATGCCTTTGAACCCGCCGCAGAATTTGCGGAAGCAACCGGTGCCACCATAGACCTGGTGCATATTGTGAGTTTTGAGCAATTTGATACGCTGGCGCAGGCCCAGCACGACAGTGAAGATCGTAAAATCAAGCTCAGAGAACTGGCGGACAAATATCTTGGTGACCTCAAGGAGCAGGTTACTACCGAAGTTATTTTTTCCGAAAAAGCAATCCACGAAGAAATTGCCAGACTCACGAAATCAAGGCCGTACAATCTTGTGGTCATGTCAACTATTGGACGCACCGGGCTGGATTTCATGATGCTCGGAAGTACCTCCTCGAGTGTCCTTAGACACGTAAAAACTGCTGTTTTGAGTGTAAAACCACTACTGGAGGATTGATTTAATAACATACCGGGTTTACTGAAAGAAACAGTCTGTTTCAACCTCAAACTGATCTTTAAGCAATCTTTTATAAACTCAATAATAAAACCAGACATATGAAAAACCTTAATATTCTTGTTCCACTTGACTTTTCAAGCCTCAGTTTCAAGGCATTGGAGGCAGCTGAGGTTTTTGCTGAACTGTTTGATGGTGCAATCACCCCTTTCCATTCCTTCATCTCCGTGAGCGAGCTGGAGCATCAGGATTCCCCAGCCAAAGAGGATATGACATCCGATCAGCAGGATCTGGAAAAAAGACTTGTCGATAAGCTTAACAAGATAGCTGCCGAACATGCAGACTCAAAATATCTGAATGAGGGCATGGTTCGGATCGGAAACCCCGCTGAAGCTATCATTGATGCGGCGCAAAATTTTGATCTGGTGGCCATGACCACCCACGGCCGTACAGGATTTACCCGGCTCATTATGGGTTCTGTTGCAGAGAAAGTGATTCGCTTTGCTCCGGTACCGGTCCTGGTGATCGAAGAATCTTCAAAGATCAAACCTCTGAAGAAAATCCTGCTCACCACCGACTTCTCTGACTACTCGCTGAAAGCCGTTCCGTTTGCCAAAAGCATAGCTGCAGC
This sequence comes from Balneolales bacterium, assembly GCA_007133995.1. GTDB lineage: Bacteria > Bacteroidota > Rhodothermia > Balneolales > Natronogracilivirgulaceae > SKNL01. The sequence continues at coordinate 17,892 of SLLP01000271.1, read as the reverse complement.
ATCCGGTGCCCGGCTTGATATCATCCACGTGATCAGTTTCGAACAGTTTGGCAGCATTCCTCAGATTCAGGTAGCCATCGATTCAAAAAAGAAACAGCTGCGTGAGCTCGTCGAGGAACGATTCGATGATATGTCTGACAAAGTGAAGGCAGAAGTGGTATCAACCCGTAAATCCATTCATGAAAAAATTACCAAAGTTGCCAATGACGGGGACTATAACCTTATTGTTATGGCTACTATTGGCCGGACCGGGCTGGAATACCTTCGCCTGGGAAGTACCGCTTCCAACGTTGTACGCCATGTCGAAAACGCCGTCTTTACTATTAACCCACGCCGGCTAAAAGGTGCAAAACCTGACTAAATCGGTTGATATACACCTTGTCTGCTCTGATTCCAGGTATTTAACAGTTTCCCAATTCCACCGGAACTTCGCATGCAAAAAATCACCGGATAATTTCGCTTGCAATGGTATGTTTTTTGTTGTATACTTTACACATATATTACACATACAAAAATTGCGCCGATGGATAATAACCAACTGACCCGCAAACAGAAACAGTTTTTTGACTATATAGTCTCCTATAAACAGGAGTATGAGGTATGGCCGACGTATCGAGAAATAGCGGATACTTTTGGGTTCAGGTCGCCCAACAGTGTGACACAAAATCTGCAGGCTCTACTTAAAAAGGGGTACCTCGTGAAATCGGAGGACGATGAATATGACCTGGCACCGGAACATAACCCTGAACTGGAATTTGCCACATCTGGAATACCTGTACGCGGACTTATTGCAGCCGGATCACTACAGGAAGCCGTCGAGGCGAACCTGGGTTCCATTACTCTTGAATATCTTTTCCCGAATATTAACAGGATGTATGCTCTCCGGGTCACGGGATCCAGCATGAAAGATGCCGACATCCAGGATGGAGATTTCGTTCTCCTCATCGATGATGACATCAAGAATGGTGACATCGGTGCCGTACTTTATAATGGAGAAACCTCACTCAAACACATTTATTACGACAAGAACGGACTCAGGCTCAAACCGGCAAACAAAGAATATGAAGATATTAATATTGAGCCGGACGTATTCGAGGAAGTGAGGGTCTTGGGAAAGTATGTCGGCCACGTGAATCGATCCGGCATCTACAGCCATGAAGGCAGAAAAAAAACCAACTGACAGCCACTGCTAGAGCTTGCGATATGAGTTCGTTTTCGAGATAAGCACTCCTGCTTTTTTCTCAATCACATCCTTACCGGTATTTTTCAAGCGTTCTGAAGTTGGCACACCGCGCTCTATCCGATAATTCGCGTTCTTTACCGCTTCATGCAACTGTCCATCCAATATCCAGGCTCTTCCTCCGTCATGCTGAAACCTTTTTCTGTTTTTTATAAAAAATGCCTGCTGATGCAGATCAGGAAGTGATCCTGTTGTTTTTTGTTCCGTGGAGTGCGGCATGATTTGCTTGTACTTTAAATCGTTGTTTCTGGCAGTGAGCATGAGTGTGTCTCACAACAGCTCACAATATATATGACATTCAAAATTACGTTACTTGACGCTTTTTTCAAATCAGAGATTGACTGAGCAGAATGCCATTTTTTTCTTTTAAGTTTCTGGAGAATCACTTATATTTGTTTTCTTGAGGAAAAACAGATTTTACCTAATTCCAAACCTGCAGAATAAAATATGTACGCGATTGTTGAAATAAGTGGGCATCAATACAAGGTAGCCGAAAATGATGTCGTCTATGTTGATAAGCAGAAGGCCGAAAATGATGCAAAAATTTCATTTGACAAGGTTCTTCTTACATCCGACGGAAACGGAACAGTTCAGGTCGGATCGCCCACACTCGAGAATGCGAAAGTTGATGCGAAAGTCGTTGACCAGGTCAAAGGCGATAAAATTATCGTGTTCAAGAAAAAACGTCGTAAAGGATATCAGGTCAGACGCGGACATCGCCGCCACCTGACCCGGATACTCATTCAAAAAATAACCGCTTAATCCTACGAAATCATGGCACATAAAAAAGGTGGCGGATCCACGAAAAACGGTCGCGACTCTGAATCAAAACGCCTTGGCGTAAAACGATTCGGTGGTGAAATGGTTCGCTCAGGCAACATCATCATCCGGCAGCGCGGTACCAAATTCCATCCCGGAACCAATGTCGGCATCGGAAAAGACGACACCCTGTTCGCCACGGCTGATGGTACCGTTACATTTCGCAAGGGTCGAAACGACAGAAAAATGGTTTCCGTTGAAGCCAACTGATCCGACCATAGAAGATATTGCAAAAGCTCTGATGTTTCCGCCGTCAGAGCTTTTTTTTTACCTTTCAAGATGTTTTTCAATCTTTACGAGCAGATCTGATTACTCACAGCAACTGAATTAATCATGGCCTCCTCCTCTCTTCCCGAACTACCTGGTCTTCCCGGGCTGCAGACCCGTAACATCTATTGTATTGGAAGAAACTATGATGCACATGCCAGGGAACTAAACAATCCGGTACCTGTCCGGCCGGTTCTCTTTAACAAACCTCTCGCCAGCCTATCTTTTGATGGCGAAATACTGCTACCTCCTTTCATCAGTGAACCCCATTATGAAACGGAGCTGGTTGTTGCCATTGGAAAGGAGGGGAAAAACATTAGTCAGGATGATGCCCTGGACCATGTGGCCGGGTACGGGCTGGGAATCGATGTCACTGCCCGTGATATTCAGCATGAATTAAAAAAAGCATCGCACCCCTGGTTTTTGGCAAAGGGGATGGACACTTTTGCCCAGGTCAGCTCCTTCGTAACTGCTGATGCCGTCGATGATCCTCAGAAGATCATCTTTACGATGAGTCTGAATGGAAAGAGAAAACAGACCGGTAACACATCAGAGATGGTTTTTCCCGTGAAAGAACAAATATCCTACCTTTCACGTTTCGTAACTCTGCAATCCGGCGATCTGCTTTTCACGGGAACCCCGAAAGGCGTTGGAGCCCTGAGAGGTGGAGATTTACTTCAGGCCGAGATGATGCCTGGTGACGTTACCCTTAATGTCAGGGTCAAAAGTATTATCTGATGCAGATTATACATTCTGATTAAAATTTACTTCTGTTTTCATTGAAATGACACCATTTGCTTTCAAGCCGAACCATTCAGCAATCGCAGCTACCTTTGTTTTAATCGCTGGCATGATTTCCATCATGCATATTTCAGAAGTTGCGGCCCAGTCTCGACCGGCCTTTCTTGGCGATGATGTATCCTACCTTTGGCCGACCAATGCCAGCCGGTACATGTCATCGTCATTTGGTGAAACACGCGCCGCACATTTCCACGCGGCTATGGATATCGGGACCTGGGGACACGAGGGATACTCTGTATTTGCGAGTCGCGATGGTGTCGTTCAAAGAGTCGGCGTGGGTCCAACAGGCTACGGCAACGTAATTTATCTGCTTCATGATGATGGGTCCATTTCTCTCTATGCTCACCTTAAGGATTTCCATCCACGTATCCGCGCTGTCGTTGATTCCATTCGGCTCGTGGACTACTCGTTTGACTTCAACCGGAATATGGAAGAATTCGATATCCGGTTTCAAAGAGGTCAGCAAATCGGATGGACCGGTTCCACAGGTGTTGGTCCACCCCATCTGCATTTCGAGCTGCGTACACCCGAAGGACGTCCATTCAATCCACTTCTGGCTGGCGTCCACATTGATGACACCATCCCTCCGCAGTTTTCCGGGATTGCAATTGAGCCACTTGGCGCGAATAGCCTCGTTAATGGTTCCCCCCGCATCCACCGAAGCAGACCCGCGCGACGCGGTGGACAATACCATTTCGGAACACTGAGAGTTCAGGGAGAAGTCGGTGTTGCTGTCAATGTCTTTGACCGCGCCAACGCCTCCAACAACGTCCACGCGGTTTACGAGTTGAAAATGTATGTCAATGATGAGCTCTATTTTCACTCGCGTGCCGACAGTTTTTCGTACAGCGAATCTCGCCAGATGTTTTTGGATCGTGTCTACCCGATTTTGCGCAGCGAGAGGAGAGGATATCAGCGGCTTTACGTGCGCAATGCAAACACTCTGCCATTTTACCAATACTCAAAGCAAACAGGGCGGCTGGATCTTCCTCCCGGTGAATATGCTGTTCGGATCATCGCGGCCGATTTTTTCGGCAATCGTTCACAGGCAAATTTCTCCCTCGTCGTTACGGAACCGGGAATCGCAGAGTTCACGGAATTTATATCATTCCCCAGAGGGTATATCGACAGCCGGGTTCGGGTGCGTGATGACCAGATACGCAATCACGTAAACACCCGTGGAAGAATTTCGGAGTCGGGGTCGGAGTCGGGGTCAGGGACAAGAACGGAATCGGGAACGGGATCCGGGTATCCATCAGGAAGCAGCATGGTTTCGGAAACCCGGACGGGATCTGACCTGGATTCAAAACCTGACCGTAGATCAATACCTGGCCAATCAACGTACATCGATGATATATCATCTTCATCAGTATACCATCCTGAGCATCCGCCGGCGGGTGTCATCTGGCACAAGAACTGGGTGCGTCCGGATCCGCAAACTGCTATTGATGGATTAACCGAATGGTCTATACGACCCCTGGGTTCGTTCCGTGACGAAATGCGCAGAATATCCTCATCATCAGTGGGTCTTCCCCTGGACCTGTCAGACCGGCTCGAACTTCGTCAGGGAAATCATGCCTGGGTGCTGCATCGTATCCGGCCGGAACACCCGCTTACCATCTATCACGATGACATGCGTATCTCTATAAATTTTCCTCTCAATACCTTCTTTGAACCGGTCAGTATCGGTATTGCTGGTTCTTATCCTGAATTCACGCTATTCCCCGATATCGAACCGTTCAGGCGACCGGCCACAGTTCGGATTCTGCTCGAGGAAGAGTTACAGGATCGCAGCGGTATCGGATTATACCGTGTAAACAGTGCAAATGGAAATTTGTCACACGTGGCATCACGGGTGGATGAGACAAAAAGCTGGATCTCCGGCACCATCTCATCTGGAGGACGGTACACCCTGGCATATGACACCCTTGCTCCTGATATTTCCGATCCATCGATAGACAGATGGAGACACATAAATCAGCACTATGTCACCGTTCATGTTGAAGATGACCGTTCGGGTATCGATTACCGGTCTGCGGAATTTTTTGTAAACGGTCAGCGAGGTATAGCGGAATATGATCCTGAAAAAAAACTGCTACGGTATCATCATCCTGGTTTTATCCCCTTAAGAGTCAATGAAATCAGGGTAATACTTTCAGACCGGGCCGGAAATACCGCCGAAAAGATATTCACCGATGTGCGATACAACTAACTTCCACCCGAGCGTTTTTGGGCAAGGTTTTTACGGCCACTGCCTCCCTGGCCGGTGGTTCAACAGGAAAAAAATCCGCATAAATATCGTTCACTACGATAAAATCATTCATGTCAGCCAGGTAAATGGTGCATTTGAGTACGTTTTGCCACTCCGTTCCGGACGCTTTCAGCACTTCACCCAAATTTTTCATTACCTGTCTCATCTGCTGATCCGTATCCGGGCCAATCATTTCACCTGACTCGGGATGAAGTCCGATTTGCCCGGAGCAAAAAACCAACTGGTCATAAATAACAGCCTGATTGTATGGTCCTATCGCAGCGGGTGCATTCGTTGTTGAAACCGTATGTTTTTGCATATGAAACATTGTTTTTTTTACGTTAGTAAATTTTGCTAAAGGACTGATTTCTTTTTCAAACCAAGTTATAAACATCCATACGCCGATAACAACTACTACATACATTATCTCTAATCTTGCTATAACAGCGAGCTATCCTTACTTTATATAATGAATAATCTCAGGCAATAAAAACACTTTTTCAATACCAGAGTAATCAGAGTGCCTTAACATATGTTTTCCAGCACAGAAAGCTCTCCCTTGTCATTATACAATTCAAACAGAAAAAAGATGAAATATAATTTTCTCCCACAAGCATTTGTTACCATAGCCTTAATGTTTATGGTGTGGTCGTGTGCTACCGATCCTAATATTGAATCGGCTCGACTTGCTCTAATCCAGCAGGATTTCGAAGAAGTTATCCGATCCGCTGACGCAGCAATTGAGGCCAACCCTGAAAGCGGCGATGGCTATTATTATAAGGGTATTGCTTATGCATCCATGGCAAATGAAGCACCGGCCGCCGAGCGCAATGAGTATTATGAACTGGCTCGTGAGAATCTGATCGAGGCCCGCGAGCGTTATCAGGCAATGGAGGTTGTCAGCGATGAGGCTGAAAGTATCAATGACATTATCGTCGAGACCTGGGGCTATGAGCACAATATGGGTGTTCAGCCATTAGCTGATGACATCATCAGCTCTCCGGAAGACTCACTGAGGCTGGCGCGGCATCATTTCATAAATGCCACTACGATCAACCCGGACAGTGTCATGAGCTTCAATCTTCTCGCAGAAGTGAACTTCGCACTTGGAAATGAAGAAGAAGCGGAAGCCATTACCCGCAAGATCATCTACGATATGGATATGGCTGACCTCTACAACTACTATCGACTTGCCTTCTTTCTCATTGAGTCACAAAGAGATCAGGAAGCCATCAACCTGTTGCTCGAAGCAAGGGATAAATATCCTGATGAGATAGAAATTGTTCAGGAAATTGCCAATACCTATTTGCGAATTGGCGAGACCGAAGAGGCGCTCGAAGTTGTTCAGGAGCTGATCGAACGCGATCCTGAAAATCCCCAATATCGGCTTGTCTATGCGACCCAAATATATCAGATGGTACAGGAACTGGATGACCAGATTCGCGATATCCATGATGATGTTTATGAAATGAGCCGCGAAATACGACGAACAGCCCGTGAGCCGGGCGCTGATGAAGCTACCATTGATCGTATGATAGCGGAAATGCAAGAAAGACAGGATGAGGCAAATGAACTTATTGAAGAGTCGTTTCGCTTCTCAGATATCGCACGCGAAGAGTTGCATCAGGCGGTTAAAAGCGACCCTGAGAATCCTGATATCCACTCCACACTCGGCATCGTCTACCAGAACCGCGGAGCTCTGATGCAGGACAAACGTAATATGACCGAGGATATTGATGAAGCCGATGAATTTGACCGTCAGGCCAGGGAATATCTTGAAAAGGCGATTCCTCACTATGAGAAGGCTGCGGAGCTTGAACCCGGGAACCAGGAACACTGGCAGGCCCTTTTCCGTTTGTACACCAACCTGGGAATGACCGAAGAGGCAGAGTATGCTCAGGAAAGAGCGGGTATCTGATTAAACGGATCAGTTTTTTAAGTACTCAAACTTTTAATATCAAGCAAAACAACTCAGTTTTGATATCTGAATTATAAACCCGGCGGAACTTGTGACCGTCGGGTTTTTTTATGTTCCGGAGAATGCTTTTGACCCGTTATTGCATAATAGTTATCATAGTGAATAACGGAATCCGACAATCTGTCTGTCCTCAGAGCTGCACTTTGTGACAATTATGAAGCATGCGACATCGGTGCAGTAAAAACACCTTATGGGACACACTCAATTCCAGCTGTATTTCGCAATGTAAGCTTCTTGTGACCTTCCACATCCAATTTTAGTGTTTACGCATGAAATTCAATACCAAGACAATCCATGCAGGACAAAAGCCGGAGGAGACATCCGGTGCTGTGATGCCACCAGTCTTTTTCACCTCCACTTATGCTCAGGAGGCCCCTAATCGGCATAAAGGTCATGAATACGCAAGGGTGACGAATCCCACACGTACGGCTTTGGAACATCTTCTGGCCGGACTCGAGGAAGCTTCTCACGCATTGGCTTTTGCGTCCGGGTGTGCTGCCATGGATGCCTTACTGAAAATGCTGCGACCCGACGACCATGTCATTGCCACCAACGACCTCTATGGTGGATCCTACCGCCTTTTCACCCAGGTTTTCAAGCCATACGGAATACGATTCAGCTTTGTAGATATGAGCTCGGTTGAGAACGTTCGCAGTGCATTCACAACCAAAACACGGATGCTCTGGATTGAGACCCCAACCAATCCCCTGCTCAATATCATCGACATTTCTGCACTGGCAGAGATTGCCGCCAGCCGCAATGCAGTGACTGTGGTTGACAACACATTTGCCTCCCCCGCTTTGCAGCAGCCACTGCTGCTGGGTGCCGATGCCGTGGTTCATTCCACCACCAAGTACATCGGTGGCCACTCGGACCTTATCGGGGGTGCCGTCTGCACCAGTCACGACGAGATTTGTGAAAACCTGGTTTTCCAAACCAAAACCACCGGCGCGGTACCCGGACCCATGGATTGCTATCTTGCCTTGCGCGGAGTCAAAACGCTGGCACTTCGCGTTCAACGGTCCTGTGAAAACGCCCGGGAACTTGCCATTTTCCTTGCTGATCATCCGGATGTCGGCGACGTCCGCTATCCAGGCTTCACTACACATCCGGGTCATTACATCGCATCCCGTCAAATGAAAGATTTTGGAGGGATGGTTTCCTTCTCGCTGAAAAAAGACGACAAGCAGCTAGCAGAACGTTTTATGAGCAGTACAAGGATCTTCACACTGGCCGAAAGTCTGGGCGGCGTGGAGTCGCTTGTCAGTCACCCGGCGAGCATGACGCATGCATCCATCCCGAAAAAGGTGCGGGAAGCAGCCGGCCTGCGGGACTCGCTCATCCGGCTATCGGTTGGCATCGAGGATATAGAAGACCTGAAAGCAGATGTTGAGGCAGCCCTCTCAAAAACACTTTCCTGAAGAATTGAATCCATTACCCGTCAGATGATCCGAAAAGTTACACCGCTCTGGCAGTTGATCCTGTTACTTCCGCTTTTTACAGCCGGATGCATCAACCCTTTTGCTCCTGGTGAGCTGGAGGGCGACCCGATTGTCGATCTGCTTGGTGACCCATCCACCATCGAAGGCTTTTACACTCGCTTCCAGAAATCATATGAACTGCGGGACACCTCGCTGTACGGACCGCTCATCCACCCCAATTTCACATTCACGTTTCGTGATGACGACCGTAATGTTGATATCACCTGGGGCAGGTCGGAGGAGATGAACAGCACCTACAACATGTTTTCTCAAAGCTACGATATCTCCCTGAGGTGGAACAACATCATTGATCAGATACCGATGAGCACACAGGACGAATCAGCCGCAGAGTCCATGCTTGTTATCCGGCGTTTTAATCTCACGGTCGTTGTTTCACCTTCGGAACCACCTTTCCGAAGTGATGGTTCTGCAAGCTTTGTGCTAACCCGGCCGGATGAGACTGCCAACTGGCGTCTTGTTTCCTGGCGGGATGAGTCCGATATTTGATTTCGGTGCCGGTCTGCAATGACCGGCCACATCCATCATCATCCTAACTACAACCAAATGGAGCAGGTCGTCGTCATAGATGCCATGCGCACTCCAATCGGGGCATTCGGCGGAGCGCTGAAACCACTGTCCGCTCCGGACCTGGGAGCGGTAACCATCGGGGCCCTGTTCAAGACCAATGGCCTGAATCCGGATCTCATCGAAGAGGTGGTAATGGGTAATGTTCTGTCAGCCGGACTCGGTCAGGCTCCCGGCAGACAGGCAGCGCTCAAAGCCGGGCTCAAGAACACCACTCCGTGCTGCACCGTGGATAAAGTGGGCGCATCCGGCATCAAGGCCGTGATATACGCCATGCAACAGATCCAGACCGGCGATACACGGCTGATGGTTGCCGGAGGAATGGAGAGCATGAGCAATGTTCCCCACTATATGAGCGATGCCCGCTTTGGTGTCAGTCTTGGTCACAGCAGAATGGTGGATGGCATCATCCGGGACGGCCTGTGGGATGTCTTCAAGAAATTCTATATGGGGAATGCCGCCGAGCTTTGTGCCAGGACATACGGAATCACACGGGATCAACAGGATGAGTACGCGATGGAATCGTGCCGCCGGGCCATCGAAGCCCGCGACCAGGGAGCTTTTGATTCGGAAATTGCTACCGTGAAAGTGAGGAACCGGAGAGGCAAGGCTGATGTAATCAGCCGGGATGAGGAGACCGATCGTGTGGATTTCACCAAACTTCAGAAGCTGGCGCCTGCATTCGAAAAAGACGGTACGGTGACCACAGCCAACACAGCTCCACTAAATGATGGCGCTGCCGCCCTGCTCCTGATGAGCGAAAGCAAGGCAATGGAGCTCGGCATTCCGCCTGTCGCCCGGTTGGTAAGTCATGCCAGTGCCGCCCAGGCACCCGAATGGTACACCACAACCGCTTCGATAGCCATAAGCCGCGCACTCGATCGGGCTGATAAAAGCGTTGAAGATATGGACCTGCTTGAGATCAATGAGGACTTTGCCGTTGTGAGCCTGGTCAATGCGGAACTCTTGAAAGCAGATCTTCAGAAAGTGAATATTCATGGCGGCGCGATCGGACTCGGTCATCCGCTTGGGTGTTCCGGCGCCCGAATTCTTGTCACGCTGATCCATGCCCTGCGCCGTTACGACAAACAGTGGGGTTGCGCCGGTATCAGCAACGGCGGCGGCGGTGCATCGGCCATGGTGATTGAGAGATTATCTTAAGCCCTATCGTAACGATAAATCACGGCAACTTTTTTTGACTTTGATAGCGCTTGGATGTAATTTGTCTGGAACCCATCAATAATAATGATATTGCCTATTGTGTTACTGGTTACAGACTCCGGGTTAACCGGCTGACGATACCTCGAAAGCGAACTCCGAACCGCATTAGAAACCGTGAGCCGAAAGAGATTAAGAGATATCTTGCAACCCAACAACTTTAACCTGTTTTACTCTGGTGTTTCCTGACACCGCCCAGTTAATGGCAATACAAAGATCGATCATAGCGTCAGCAGCTTTATTTTTACTGCTTTTATGCGGATTATTGTCCGCCAGCGCTCAGCAGCTGCGAGTGGTGAGTACGACGGCTGAGTTTACGGACTTTGAGTTGGTCAATGAAAGCCTGAACATCACCGCTCCTGATTACCTGATGGTTCCTTGGCAGAACGGCGAGGCGCAGTATCGTGTCATGCAGCAGGAGATTGTACCGGTGCGGGCCGATTCCAGTCAAATGCGCTACGTCAGGCATCCAGAGCAATTCCTTATTGCCAGCCGTGACACTCCCGTGATCCAAATCGGTGAACCCGGGAATTCCCGTGGGAAAACGGTAGTCCCACTCACCATTCACATCGCGCGACAGAATGCATCGGAGAGCACGACATTTCAGGTAGTGCGTCGCATGCGTATCCGGGTCTTTGATGTTGCCAGCCCATCGGAGCGTCCCGGCGCCATACCAGGTATTGAAGGTCGCACTGTCCCGCGTACTGATGACTCCGCGGATCTACTGTCATCCAGTGTCCAAATTGCCTCCAATCAGCTGGCATCCGGTCAGTGGTACAGAATTCCCATCCCTGAGGATCATATCTACCACATCGATGCCGACTATCTGGAAGAGTTGGGAATCAGTGTATCTGATATCGATCCACGAAACATCCAGATCTGGACCACACCCGGCTACGAACTGCCACGCAGGAACAACGATCCGCGGCCGCAGCTTGCCCAGATCCCTATCATTGTTGAGGGAGAATCCAACGGCAGCTTTGATTCACAGGATCGCATCCTTTTCTTCGCCAACGGACCGAACCGTACCTATTTCAACAACATTTTAAGCCAGTTTGAACATCGCCTGCACCCATTCAGCACACAGAATATTGTATTTCTTACCATCGGGGCTGAGCGCGGAAAGAGAATGACCACCACCTCTCCTGCCGGATCACCTGCACGGGACGTAAGCCATTTTCGTGATTTCCGTTGGCTGGAGCAGGATCGTGAAAAATCAGAGTCACGGATAAAATCGGGCACGCAGTGGTTCGGTCAGGGCTTTGACCCGGTCAGTTCTCCATCCCGGACCATTTTTACCGACACACTCGCCGGTTTCCAAAATGGCTCGGATGTTGAAATCTGGGTTTCCATGGCTGCCCGTTCCACATCGCCTACACCATCGCGATTCAGTTTCACCGTAAACGGCAGTACAGCCTACCCCGATCTGACGATCAATCGTATCAACTCCCTTACCCGTGCCACCGGTCTCTCAGCCCGGGTAGCCGAAGCGCGTCACACCCTAACCGGCTTCTCCCTGAACAATGACATCATCACCATTAGTGCCAACTTCCAGAATCCTTCCAATGCATCGCGCGGCTGGGTGAATTGGATTCGCATTCGTGCCGACCGGGCGCTGCAGGCACAGGGCAACCGGCTGCTTTTTCATCCGCCGGAAGATGGGGATGGAAACCTTGTCCGTTATCGGCTGAGCGGATTTTCGCAGGTACCGATCGTCCTGGATATCACCAATCCTGTGCAGCCGGTGCGCATGGACGTATCTCAGGATGGCAACACTCACACCGTGGTCCATTCCTCAGCTCAAGACCGTCGTTTTATCGCCCAGAGCTCGTTCCGGACTCCGCCTTCAGGGCAGATCATACCAAATCAGAATATCCGGGACCCTTCGGGTTATCCGGACTATGTGATCATTACGGCGGAAGATTTTCTGGAGGAGGCGCAGCGCCTGGCCGAATACCGTCGTGACCGGGACGGGCTCACTCCGGTTGTGGTAACTCAGAAGCAGATATTTAACGAATTCAACGGAGGGGTACCTGATTTTGTCGCTATTCGTGATTACGTAAAATACCTGTACGACCGTGGTACCGCGGCTGAGCAAAAACGTCCCGAATATCTGCTCATGTTCGGCGGTACCACCTACGACTACAAAGGAGTGATCGGCAATCCTGTGATGCGGAATTATGTTTTCACCTACCAAAGCGAAGAATCCATCGACCGGGTTAACAGCTATGGCAGCGACGATTTCTTTACATTCATGGGTGATGACGAGGGATTGTGGCCACGCACTTCAAGCCCGGATAACCCGATCAACCTGATGGATATCGGCGTAGGCCGCCTGCCGATCCAGAGCATTGAGGAGGCCCGGCTACTGGTTGACAAGATCAAGGACTATGAGGATCCCAGAAGTCGTGGCGACTGGCGTAGTCTGTTCACATTCATTGCAGACGATCATGCTGCCGGAAGAAGCAATGACCGCGACCTGCATATTCTCAATGCCGATGGAACCGCCGAATTGATTGACCAGGACGAAACGGGTATCCGCCTGGAAAAAATATACCAGATCTCCTATCCTACCGAAAATACCAGTGCAGGACCACGCGTCCCCCAGGCTACCCTGGCGATGGTCGACCGCATTAACGACGGTACCCTGGTATTCAACTTCTCGGGTCACGGAGCGGAACAGTTTCTGACGGATCAGCGTCTATTTACCTCCGATGACATTGGACGCCTGACGAATCGCAACCGTCTGAGCATCATGGTCACTGCCACCTGCTCCTTCGGCCGCTTCGACGACACAGAAGACAACTCGGGAGCAGAAAAGATGCTGCTCCATCCCGACGGCGGCCTCATTGCAGCACTTACGACCACGCGGGTGGTCTATACCTCACCAAATCCTGAAATTCTGAATTTCGGGCTCAACATTGCCTTGACCCGTGAGATGACGCGCAGAGATGCAAACGGCAAGCCCCAGCGGCTGGGCGACATCTTTCGCAACACCAAAATCACCCCGGTCGGCAGGGAGTTCAATTCGCGCAAGTTTATTTTACTGGGCGATCCGGCCATGCGCATTGGACTGCCCACATCCCAGGTCGAAATCACGCATATCAACGACTCGGAAATTCTACCGGACACGCTCTTTGAACTTCGCGCCCTTGATCGTGTCACCGTATCCGGCCACATCAGTCAATCCCGAGGCACGGTAAACACCTCCTTTGACGGCGAGGCCAACGTCCGTGTTTTCGACGCACGACGACTGGTGAGATACCCCGATTTTGACTGGCTTGAATCTCCAGGCTGCTGGCTTGATGATTGCGGATACTTCGTGCAGACCGATGCGCTTTTCAATGGAAGGGTTTCTGTTTCCGGCGGGCACTTTGAAAGCGAATTCATCATACCCAAGGATGTCTCCTACTCCATGAATCCCGGAAGGATACAGACTTATGCCCGAGAGCGGGACCGGGACGCTGTGGGTTCTAACTCCAATTTCCGCATTCGCGGTCGCAATCCGGATGCCATAGATGATGAACGCGGGCCAGAAATTGAAATCTACATGAATGACGAATTGTTCGTAGATGGCGGCGTAGTCGATGACTCACCGCAACTCATCGTGCTGCTTTCTGATAACGCCGGCATAAACACCACGGGAGCAGGCGTGGGCCACGAGATCGTTGCCCGGTTGGAGCGCAGCGATGATCCGTCCAGTCGCAGGAATATCACGCTTAATGAGTTTTACCAGAGCAACCTGGATAATTTTACAAGTGGCCGCATCGAATATCCGCTAAACCAGCTTGAAGAAGGTCATTACCACCTCCGAATCCGTGCATGGGACGTGTTCAACAACCTTGGCGAATCCGAGGTTTCCTTTCAGGTGTTGGACAGCCAGGATCTGCAGATTCGCAACATATTCAACTATCCCAATCCCATGCACAACTTTACCAGCTTTGTGTTTGAACACAATCAGCCCCGTACCTCGATGAATATTAATATCCGGATTTATACGTTAACTGGTAAACCGGTAACAACCATACGCCGTGAGGATTACATACCCAAAGGAAACATGGTGATAATCGATTGGCACGGAAGAGACGACGACCAGCATCGTCTGGCGTCGGGAACCTATCTGTACCACGTGCAGGTACAAGTAAATACGGATCAGGGACGACAGATCCGGGATAAAGTAGAGCGACTTGTAATTTTACGCTAATTTTTTCATTATTTTACAATACAATCAAATCAGAGCTATCGTAACCATGTCTATCATGAAAAACACCATCATAACCGCCGCTATTACCGCGCTTTTTGTTATATCAAGCAGTGTATCATTGGCACAGGTTGCCTCAACCGCTGTTCCTTTTCTACAGATTGAACCCGACTCCCGCACAGCCGGCATGGGTAATGCCGGTGTGGCCCTTGCCGATAATGCGACAGCCATATTCTGGAATCCTGCAGGGCTTGCATTTCAGGAGGGACACGAAGTAAACTTCACCCATGCCGACTGGCTGCCCAATTTCGGAGTGGATATGTTTTACGACTATCTCGCCGGTCGATATTATGTAGAGGGTATCGGCGCTATCGGCGCCCACATCACCTTCCTGAACCTGGGTGAACAGGAGCTGCGGGATGAAGCAAACAACCTCCTTGGCACCTTCTCCAGTTACGAGTTTGCCTCCGGTGTTTCATACGGATTCAAAATCAACGAGAATTTCGCGCTGGGTACCGGAATCAGATTCATCTTCAGCAATCTCGTCCCCCCTGGCACTGATGTCAGTGGCCAGACCGCGCGAAACGGCACCAGCGTTGGCGTCGATATCGCTGGCATGTACCGCTCAACGCCCTTTTCGGTTGCCGACCGGCAAGCTCAGGTAAGAGCAGGCTTCAACCTGTCCAATATGGGTCCGTCCATCCAGTACACCGATGAAGCCCAGAAAGACGCACTCCCCACCCTGCTTCGCTTGGGCTGGGCCTACAAAATGGATCTCGACCGAAACGGTTTCAATACCATCACGATCAGCAATGACATATCCAAGATCATGGCCCGCATGGAAGACGATGGAACAGGCATGAGCTCTCTGCGCGCACTTGTCGGTTCCTGGGACACTCTGGCAAGAAATGATGGCCAGGGGACGGTAGAAGTACCGTTGATTGAGCAATTCATGATCGGAATGGGAGCCGAGTATTGGTACGACAACCTCTTTGCACTCAGAGCCGGTTACTTTTATGAGTCACCGAATAACGGCGGCCGTGAATTCATTACCCTTGGAGCCGGACTGCGCTATAACATTTTCGGTGTTGACTTCAGCTATATTTACACACTTGAAGAAGATCATCCGCTGGCCAACACCCTGCGCTTCTCAGCTCTGCTCAACTTCTAATTATTACATTCACTGCAACCATTAGCGTAACCGAATGCTTCATTTTGTGAAGAGCGGTGGCAGCCTGGCCATATTATCCGGGTTGCTGCTGCTCACCTTTACAGCCGGGGCCTCCCCCCCGGCTGATGCATTTCAGGCCTCCCCGTACTTCTCCGCCAATGAAGCAACCCGGTACGCAAGATCTGTCGGGACCATCCGCATTCTGGCTGTGATGGTTGAATTCATCGAAGAAGACAACCGTTTCACAACCGGAAATGGTACCTTTGACCTCCCGTTTCTCCAACGCGATGATATCGTCATTGACCCCCTGCCGCATGATCATGGATATTTCGATGCTCATCTTGAATTCGCACAGAACTATTTTCATACCGTATCGGGCGGACTGCTCGATATCGATTACCATGTGGTCCCGGATATTGTTCAGCTTGACAAGCCCATGAGCTCCTATTCTCCACTCGGTGAAACCGGAGATGAAAATTTCAAACTTGCTCACCTGGCCCGAGACGCCTGGCAGAAGGTTGGTGAAACGGGTTCAGTCGATCTGACGGGATATGATCCCGACCGTACCATGTTCATCGTATTCCATGCCGGTTCCGGACGTAATATCGAACTGATGGGCACCAGCCTGATCAAAACCCCGCAAGACATCCCTTCCGTCTACCTGGGACCCGGCTCACTGAGCCGTCTGCTCAATGACAGTGGTTTTGATGGATTTGACATCGGCCACCCCGATGTTCGGGTCACGAACACCGCACTTCTGCCCCAGACGCAATCACGTCCGGGCGAAGATATTACCGGTCAGGAATTTGTACTCGAACTCTCCATCAACGGACTGCTTGTCGCCAATATCGGCAGTTTTCTGGGTCTGCCCGATCTGTTCAATACCGAGACCGGCGCTTCGGCCATTGGACGCTTTGGTCTCATGGACGGAGCATCTATATTCTCTTACCTTGGTCTGTTCCCTCCCGAGCCCTCCGCCTGGGAAAAAAAGCATTTGGGATGGATAGAGCCATTTGACATCACGCTCGACACCGGCGAACCGATACCCCTCCCCGCCGTCTCTAAGCGCATGCCGGGCAGCATCGCACGTCATGCCATATCTCAAGATGAATATTTTCTGATAGAGAACCGCCACCGCAATCCATCCGATGAACCGCTGGAAGTCACCATACGCACCCCCGACGGAAGCTATGTAACCCACACCATTGCTCCTGATGATGACCGGTTTGATCCGTTCAACTCGGCACAATACGACCAGGTCATTGAGCCCGGAGTTGTTGTCAACGTGAGCAGTTTTGACTGGAGTCTACCCGGCGGACCGGACGTGGGCGCCGATGGCACCGCCGGTACTGATGACGACCGTTTGCTCAACGGCGGTATGCTCATCTGGCATATTGATGAAGCGGTGATTAGAAACACCATCGAAGATAACCGGGTCAATGCCAACAGCAACCGCAGAGGCGTGCAGCTGATGGAAGCCGATGGCGCTCGCGATATCGGCCGGCAACCCGGACTCGAGCAAAACCGCTTCACCAACGGTCATGCTTTCGATTTTTGGTGGTCAGGCAATGATTTTACCGTAATCACTGCCCGAGGAGACAGCATCATCGTCTACGAAAACCGGTTCGGTCCGGATACCCGCCCTCCCAATAACAGCAACACCGGAAGTCCATCATTTTTCGAGTTTTATGACTTTTCCGACAATATTCCGGAGGCCTACTTTTTCGCCCGATCCCTGGCCGGCACCTTTGTCCGACCGGTTAGTGCATCCTATCCATCACTGCCTGAAATGGCCGGCTTTACAACAAACTCAGACCTTTTTCCCGCCAGTCCCGCTATTGTTTACGATGCTCAGACAGCCCACCCGCACCTTATGCTGC